>DATMQU010000399.1:0-7788 GCA_035566715.1 Vicinamibacteria bacterium | reverse complement strand
CTGCCCGCGCCGCCGCCCGTGTTCTGGTCATTGGCAGCGGGGTCACCGTCGGTGCCCCCACCCCCTCCGTTGGCGGGAGCGCCCCGGGCCCGATCCCCGTTGGGGTAACCGTCCCCGGCGATGCCGCTCAGGATGTTCGGTGTGCCCGCGATTCCCTCGCCTTTGCCGCCATTGAGGGTCCGGGTAATGCTGGTCACGTAGTCGGTGGAGGCAAGCCCTCCCCCGCCGTCTCCCCCGAGGGCCACGCCGGGCGACCCCCGGAAGCCCTGGCCGTTCACGGTCACAGTGGTGGCGGAGAGAGTGATGGTTCCGCTCGCGTCGACCGCGACGACACCGCCCGCGGCGCCGTTCCAGGGGGTGGCGGTCACGTTCGAGAGCGTGACGTTCGCGTAGCGGGCCACCTTCACGACCTGGAACGTCCGCTGGCCGGCGGCGGCGGTCTTCACGGCCGACCGGTACGCGTTTAGGGTGCCGAAGGGCCCCACCACCGCATTGGCGCCCGTGATGTTGAGGTTGACGGCCGCCCCCGAGGCCACCGTCACCGCATTCTGCGCGACCACGTACTCGAAGAGGCCGCTGCTGTTGAGCCCGCCGCCGGTGAGCGCGCCGTAGGCGGCGGTGTTGGTGGTGGTGATGTCCGCATCCTGCATTTGGATGAGGAGGAGCATGTCGCCCACGGCGATGTTCTGGCCGAGGCCCACGACCGCGTTGGTATTGACTTGGATTGTCGTGACGCCTGCGGCCCAGGTCCCGACCCCCGGGTAGTACGTGTTGAGCACACCGGTCTGGGCGACGACCGGACTCGGGAAGCCGCACGTCTGGGCAGAAAGAGCTGAGGGGAACGCCCCCGCCAAGAGCAGGCCAAGCAGGCCGGGAATCAGACGCAAGATTGCTTTGTCCAGACGCATTTTGTCCGCTTTCATGCCTAGACCGATGGCCCCATTGGGCTTACCGGTACCTGCCCCTCAAGAAGCAAGGGCCGTGCCTCCCTCCCTCAACGTCTCCGCCACCGCCGCCACGGCCGAGCCCTCGGCTCGGAACCCGAACTCGTAGCTGGGGATCGAGCCCAGTAGGCGCGCGCAGGTCTGAAGCACAGTTCCCACTCCCTCAGCCTCCCAAAGGGGCGGGAAACACCGGGCGAAAAGCCCGGCCCCCGCCCGACCCGCGGAAAGGGCTTTTACCCGCGTTCGGCGCGATTGCCGCAGGAAGAAGATCGCGCGCAGGGGCGCGCCCCGGGGCGAGGCGTACCGCCCGGAGCCGTGCCAGGGCGTTCCATAGATCCAGGGCCGGCCGCCGCGCCAGCGCACGACCGCCCGATCGTCGCTCAGCACGACCGCGCCCGGCCGGTACCTCCGCCACAGCCGGGCCATCGTCGTCTTGCCGGCTCCCGACCGGCCGCAGAAGAGAAACGCCCCTCCCTGCACGCTCACGGCGCAGGCGTGGACCACGAGGGCCCCCGCGCGCGCGAAGTGGTGTTGGAAGAGAAGCTCGTCCAGGGGATAGGCGAGGGCCGAGCCGCGTCGAGCGTCCTCCGCGGAGGGAGGCAGGTAGAGCCGTCCGCGCCGACGGTGGCGGTCGATGGCCACTGCGCGGGCCACGCCGCCCGGAGCGGCGGGGAAGCTGTAGAGCACGAGACGGCCGTGACCGTGGACGCGCCAGGGCCCGCCGGAATCGAAGAGGAGGGGCCCGGGCGCGGGCGGTTCGCCTCTCACAACCTCGAGGCGGATGTCTTCACCCTGCCGGGCTGAGAAGGGTTGGAGCGCCCGCGGGAGGAGCAGGCTGGGCAAGGAATGCGGCGCGTGGACCGCGAGGGTGACGCCGGCGATACGCAGGCGGGTCACCATGCGCCTCAGCGCGGGAGAGAGGCCCCCTTTGCTCTCGCGTCCTCCGGCCGCCGACGCTGGATCTGGAGGAGCGGGGCCTCTGCGGACGGGGCCGCGCAGGACCCGCACCCGCCGGCGGTCACAGGCACCGTCCGGCTCGCTCCCGACCGCCCGCCTAGGCAACAGCTGGCGTCCCGCCGGTGGCCCGAGGCCTCGCCTAGGAGGGCATGGGTCCTGAGGTGCGTGATCTCGCAGAACTGGGGCACGAGGCCCTCGACATCGCCCGTCTCCATCTCCGCCGCCCCCGGGCAGCTCCCGCACACCGGCCTCAGGTCGCAGCGCCGGCAGACCGCGTTCGACTGCCATTTCCGCGCTCTAAGGGCGGGGAAGAACTCGTGCCAGCCGCGGGCGAAACGGTCCTCCCGCAGGTCGAACGACCGGCGGCGGGAAAGCTGGCAGAGCTGGAGGTGGCCGTAGGGGTCCACCGTGAAGCCGATCTGCCCCGCCCCGCACGCGTAGACGTTCTCTCCCTGATGGGGGTCGGGCTCGGCCTCGGAGAGCCGGCGGTAGGACTCTTGATAGGCGCTCCGCCGGGCGGGGTCCTCGAGATCGACCGCCACCGCCCTTTCGGCTGAGACCTGGAGACCGGGGTCTCTATGGGCGCCGCAGTCGACGCGCGGGTTGAGGAGGCTGTCGTGCCGGAACGCGACGCCCAGGGAGCGGGCGAACTCCCGCATGGCCGCGACCTCGTGCTCGTTCCAGGTGAGGACCATGGTCTTGAGCTTCAGGGGCAGCCCGCGCTCGTGCAGCCGCCGGATCCCCGCGAGGCAGCGGTCGAACGAGCCCTCGACCCGGGTCACCCGCTCGTAGGTCTCGCGGGTCATCCCGTAGAGGGTGATCTCCACGAGCGCGGGGGGGTGGGCAGCGAAGAGCTCCGCGATCCGGTCCGTGACCAGCGTCCCGTTGGTGTAGATGCTGACCCTGAGGCCCCGGCTCACGGCGTGGAGGTAGAGCTCGGGGAAGTCGGGGCGCAGGAGCACCTCCCCCCCCGTGAGCAGGAGGTCGAGGCAGCCCTCATCCACGATCTCGTCGATCAGCTGCTTCAAGCGGGGGAGGTCGAGTTCCCGCTCTCGGACCGCATGCGCGCTGGCCGGCTCGTTGACGTAGCAGTGGACGCACTTGAGGTTGCAGCGGAACGTGGTCTCGATCGTCCCTTCGAGGGGGATGCGCCGCGCGTAGGCCCCCGTCTCCTCCAGGAATTCACCGAGCGTGACCTCTTCGATGGGAGGCGCGTCCACGGCCTAGCTGCCCTTGCTAAAGTTCACGAACCGGCCGCCGATCCGGCAGACATTGACCCCGACTATGACCGCCTTGCAGCCGGTCACCGCCAGCTCGTCCGGCACCAGCTTCACCTTGCGGATCCGGGGCGGCTCGTAGGTTTGCCTGGGCTTGGATCGCTTGACCATGGCTGGCGCCTTCCTCTCCGTTGCCTCAGCGTACGGCCGCGGCGCCGTGCTGTCCAGGGGCTCCCGCCATATTCCTGCGGTGATCGCTCGGGGAGAGGGGAGTTTGTGACGCCAATCACGGTTGGCACGGACGAACGGCGTCGATCGACAGGAGCTGCGCCATGAACGCACGGTAGTCTTCCACCGCGCGCACGGAGTCCACGTCGAACTCCTCCACCAGGGCCCGCACGATCTCTTCCCCGCTCGAGCTCCCGTCCAGCCGCTCCCAGATGAAGGCCCCCACTCGGTTCAGGTTGAAGATGGCGTCGAGATCGGCCCCCCGGCCCACGATGGGCACGAGCACGTACTCCTCGGCGATGCGGCGGCCGACCATGCGCTCGGAGCGGGCGAAGACGTCGGCCAGGGATGGGCGCTCTGCGGACGTCACGGCCGGTGGGTTACGGCGGCGACCAGACGGAGCCTGGACCAGAGCCCCTCGAGTAGGGAGAGGAGCCCTCGCCACACGCCTCCCTCCTGTCCCTCATCGACCACGGTTGCCAGCACGTGCTGAGGGTCCAGGAGCGGGTCCCAGAGCCAGGAACGGTCGCCCTTCGTCCGCCAGCGCGTTCCCGGGGGCGCCAAGGGCGGCCCCCACACCAAGCGGTGCAGCCGGAGTCCGGTGGGAAGGCGCACGAGCACGACATCGCCCAGGCGGGGCGGCCTGCGGACGGGCGATGCGAGGCGTACGGTGGCCCCGGCCGCGAGCCCCGGCCTCATGCACTCTCCGCTCACCCGCAGCTGGACGGAGGGGAATCGCTCGAGGCAATCACGGACAATGAGGTCGCTGAGGGCCGGCCCCGCCTCGAGCGTTTCAACGCCGGTCTCCAAGCCCAATCCTTTAGGGTGTGGCTCGCCAGGCGCGAAGGCTGGGAAGGGCCCAACGTCCGAGCAGGAGAGCCGCGCGCCGGAGCGACCCCCGAAGAGATCCCGGACCCTGCACGCGGTCTCGGAATGTGAGGCGCAAGAGCTCGCGGCGACGGCCCGCCAGGAGCTGCCACCGCACGCGAGCCAGCGCCGGCTCCGCGGGCGAGATGAGGGCCAGCGGCGTGCGGAGCCGCAGGCTGAGTCCCTTCCCGACCGCCCGAACGGACTCGACACCGTCGCGCACGGCCGTCGGCACGGGTGCCCCCAGGACCGCCTCCGCCGCAGCTAGTGCCGCAAAGAGTGCGGTCCCGGCGGAAGACCGGTGGGCCAGCTCAAGGAGTCGTTCCGAATCAATGGGCGCGCGCTCCAGCAGGCGGCGGAAGTCCAGCCACTGGACGAGAGAGAGGACCAGGCCATGTTGGAACGCGGCGTGCAAGCACAGGTGCAGGAGGACGTCTTCCGTGGCTGGAATACGGGCGATTTGCCCGGTAACGGGCCGACTTCTCGACCAAATGCCTTCGGCATCGAAGGGAAAAAGGCCCGGGCAGGAAGTGAGGGAATGGTGGAGCTCCAACACGCCCCCCCAAACGGGGTCCAGAAGTGCGACCGCGTGATCCGAGCGTCCGATCTCTCGGAACCCCTCACCCGCCAGCAGGCGCTCGGCACCCGCCCCGTCGTCGAGGGCCAGGAGGTCGACATCGGCCATGGGCCGGTCGGCCACGGACTCGTAGAGCCACTCAGCAACCGCCGCGCCCTTGAGCGGCAGCGAGCGCAGGCCGTGGCCGGCGAGCAGGCGCTCCACCCGCGCCGCCATCTCCAGCTGCCGGACGCCGCGCACAAAGGCCTCGCGATGGGAGCTGGTCAAGAGGTCGAGGGCCTGAGCCGGCCAGGGAGCCGAAGATGACCGGACCGCGTTGTGAAGCAGACCGGCAAGGCCTTGACGGCGCGCCTCTTCGGCAACGGCCTGGGCGGCCGCCGCATCCGAAAAGGAGGGCGGCACACCCGCGCGCAACCACTCGCGCAGCTGGGCCCGCGCCCTTTTTGACTTTGGCATTAAATCGAGGTTAGGGTGGTGATGCGGGGTTGTCAAACTCCGCGAGGGGAATGAGAATGGCGCGCACGCTTCGGACTCTGTCACTCCTCACCGTCGTGGCCGTGGGCGCGCTCCTGCCCCTCTTTGGTGATCCCCGGCCCTCCCCGGTGACGCATCCCGAGTGGGCGCGGATGCTCCTGCGGGCCTTGGATCTTCTGCAGCCCAGCGGGGGCTATGCCGACCAGGCCTCGCAGGTCTTCACCACCCTCTCCGGTCGGGACAGCCTTTCCTACCGCGCGGACCGCTACGTGAAGGCGGACGGGATCGAGGTCCTAGACGAGCCGCGCCGGGTGCGGGCCAAGGGAGCGGTGGGGGAGATCACCTATCCCCTGGCCGTGGCGCGGGGGGGTGAGTACCGCGTGCGGCTGCACCTGGCCGGAAACCCGGAGGCGCCCGCGGAGACCGAGATCGCCCGTTTCGGCGAGGCCAAGCCCGAGAAGTCCTTCACCGTGGTCCCGGCGTCGGTGCCGGGGTGGGTGCAGGCGGGTACGACCCATCTCGATCCCGGGGCCTATACCGCGTCCGTGCTCCTCCCCCAAGGGGCCGTTCTCGATTACGTTGAAGTGAGCCCGCCCTGCGTCAACGCGATCGAGCCCCTTTCCGGCTGGCAGCCGACCGCGGTCACGTCCACGGAGGACGTAGCGGTGACAGTCGTGAAGGCTCTGGACCTCGAGCCCGAGCTTCCGCCGGCCGCGCCGCCCATCGAGCTCGCCGGCTCCGACTTTCGCGTAGAGGAGCCGGCGCGGGTGGCCATCCCCGCCTCCTTGAGCCCGCTCGAGGAGCGAGAGCTCAAGGCGGGTGCTGGGTGGCTGCAGGCGGTGGTCGTGGCCACCCTCCCCGAGCCCGGTACCTACACCCTCTCTGTCTTTGGGACTCTGGGGACGGGACAGAGCTGGACGGCCGACGCCTGCCGAAGCTCCGTTCTTTGCCCCTCGGAGGAGGCGGGCCCGCGCTGGCGGCCGATCCTGACCGGCTCCTTCGATGCGGGGCGCCACTCCTTCAGCGTGACGCTGAGCCCGGGCGCGAGCGTCGGGAGCCTGCGTCTGGAGCGGAAGAAAGCCTCGGCCGCTGATTACCTCGCCACCCTCCGGCGCCTGGGCTTCGATCCTGGTGCCGACGGTCCCATCGCCCGCGACAAGGCCGTGGACGCGCGGAGCTTCGTCGAACACCGCCGCGGTCTGCGCGGGAGCGATAGCTGCGGCGACATCGTCCGCCCCGGCGCTCTGGCGGCGGGAGTCGCCCTCGCCCAGCCCGTGATCCCCGCGGGTCCGCTCAGCCCCCCGGGAGGCACGGGCCCCAACCAGCTTCCCCTGGTCCCGCCGGCCCTGCCGCCCCAGCAGGTGGCGAGCCCCGTGCTGCCGTAGAGCGTTCGGCTACTTCTCGACCACGCAGATGTAGCCGGGAGCCGAGGGGCGGCTCTCGATCCCCCGCTCGTCCCGCGACGACACGCGCCAGCGGTAGGTGCCGAGCCAGGCGAACGTAAGGGCCTGGGGCGGCCCGCTCACGTCCTTCTCGATCAGGACCTCATCCGAGTAGAGGGGCAGAAGCTGGATGTGATGGGCCTCGCCGGCAGGGCTCCAGGACAGCCGCACGGGTTCTCCCCGCGCCACGTACACCGGATCCTGGCCGGGCTGAAGAGCCGTCGGCGCCTCCGGCAACTTGGCCGGAGGCTCGGGGTGCTGGCCGTCCTTGATCACCGTCCCCTCTCCTGCCTGCAGCACCACCGCCATCCCCGAGGCTTCCACCCGGAAAGTCCCGTCCAGGGCCATGGCCATCACCATCGTCCGCTCCTGCTCGCGGCGGACGATGATCCGGCCTTCGCCCCGGATCTCCGCTTCCGCGGTGCGGACCTTGATGATCTCGCGCCCCTGGGCCAGGAGCTCGGCCCGCCCCTCGTCGAGGACGGTCGAAAGGACGAAGCCGGCGGGGATGTGCACGACGGTGGAGGGACCGGCGGTCAAGGACATCCACGGATACTTGAGGCGAGCCAGCCCGTCGGGAGCGGTCCTAATGCGGTCCCCGGTGCGGACGCTTTCCCCCTCCGTGAGCGGTTGCCACCCGCGCCCGGTGGCGGTCTCGCGCTCGACCCCTTTGTCCACGTAGGCGAGCGTGGCCACGGGCACTCCCGTGTTGGGGGGCTTTATCGCCCGCACCTCCCGCGCGGTCGCGGGAGCAAGCGCGCTCGCGAGCGCGCCGGCCAGGAGCCCGGCGCCGGGTGCCCGGAGCATGTCTCAGCTCTTGGCCGCCACCGCCGGGCGCGGCCCCCGTTTCTGGCCGCCCGCTTCTGAGCTTTCGTGATCGTAGTAGTAGTAGTGGTACCCCTGGGTCTGGATGTCCACCGCGTTCAGCACGAACCCGAGCAGGTTGTCGGTGGCCTTGCGCAGGGCGCCCAGGCTCCGCTTCACCAGCTTCTTGTCCACCTTGTTGTGCTGCACCACCAGCACCACCATGTCGGCGTGGCGGGCTAGAAGGAGGGCGTCCGTCACGGAGGCGAGCGGGGGCG
>DATMQU010000398.1:0-2157 GCA_035566715.1 Vicinamibacteria bacterium | reverse complement strand
CCCCCCGAGAGCTCGTTGGGCTTGTGGTTCATGCGGTCCCCCAGGTCCACCATCTCCAGGGCTCGGCGGGCCTGCACCACCCGCTCCTCCCTGGGCACGCCCGCGTAGACCAGGGGCAGCTCCACGTTGTGGAGCGCGGAGGCCCGGGGGAGCAGGTTGAAGGTCTGGAAGACAAAGCCGATCTCGCGGTTCCGCACCGCGGCCAGCTCGTCGTCGTTCATTTGGGACACGAGCTTGCCGCGCAGGACGTAGCTGCCCCGGGACGGCGTGTCCAGGCAGCCGATGAGGTTCATGAGAGTGGACTTGCCCGAGCCCGAGGGCCCCATCACGGCCACGTACTCGCCCTTCTGGATGGTGAAGCTCACGCCGCGCAGGGCATGGATCTCCTCCGCCCCCATCGCGTAGGTGCGCCAGAGGTCCTCGGCCCGGATGAGGGCGCCGTTGTCGGAGAGCGCGATGGGCTCCGCGCTCATGACTTCTTCGGGACCTCGACCTTGACCCGGGCCTGGTCCTTGAGCGTGCGCAGGGTCTTGTAGGACCCGGACACGATCTCCTCCCCCTCCGCCACCCCCTCCACGATCTCGATGTCGGTATCCCCGATGATGCCCGTCTTGACCGGGTGGAACGCGGCTTTCCCGTCCTTGGTCACCACGAACACCCCGTCCTTCTCCTCCCCCTTTTGCGGCTTGGTCACGAGGACGGCGTTGCCCCCCTCCGCGGCCGGCTCCGCGGGGTCCCCGATCTTGCCCTCCTTGTTCAGCTCCCTTACCACCACCGACTGGATGGGGACGGCCAGCACGTGCTCCTTCTTGGCGGTGGTGATGTCGGCGGTCGCGTTCAAGCCCGGCCGCAGGCTCGGGGGGGGGTCCCTCAAGGTGATCGTGACCTTGAAGTCCTTGGCCTGGTTCCCGGTGCTGACCCCGGCCGCGCCCTGGGAGGTGGCGGTGGTGGAGCCCCGGGGGATGGCGGAAGCCCCGATCTCCGTGACCTCGCCCTTGATCTTGATCCCCTCCAGGGCGTCCACCCGGACCTCCGCCGACTGCCCCAGCTTCACGTTCCGGATGTCGGTCTCGTCCACCATGATCTCGCTCTCCATGACCGAGAGGTCGGCCACGGTCATGATCACGGTGGGGCTGAAGCTCTGGGCTCCGATCACCACTTCCCCCTCCTCCTTGGGGAGGCTCGTGACCATACCGTCCATGGGGCAGATCACGGTCGTCTTGTCGAGGTCGTCGCGGATGGAGTCGAGCTGGGCCTGGAGCTGGGCGATCCTCCTCTTCAGGGACTCCGCGTTGGCGGCCTTCATCTTCAGATCGGCCAGGGCCTGGTCCATGACCTGATCGGAGACCAGCTTGTCCACGAACATCTTCTTCGTCCGGTCGTAAGCCAGCTGCGCCACGTCCACGTCGGCCAGCGCCCGATCCAGGTCTGCGCGCGCGGAGAGCACCGCCGCCTCCGACTGGCGGGTCTCCGCCTCGAAGCGCGTGGACTCGATCCGGGCCAGGACCTGGCCCCTCTTGACCATGTCCCCTTCCTTGACCGTGAGTTGGATGATGCGGCCGGAGGGGTTGGCTCCGATGTTCACGTAGCGCTTCGGCTTGACCTCGCCGGAGGCGGAAACGATGGAGACGAGGTCCCGCCGCGCGACCTTCTGGGTCTGGACCGCGACCTTGCTGCGGCTGTCGCGGGCCACGCTGAATCCCACCACCCCGCCCAGGACCAAGACCATCCCGGCGGCGGCGAGGATCCGCGTCCGTTTCGATGCCATTGAGCCTCCGTGATGCTATCTTCTTAAGTACGACGCGCGCGGCCTGGAGGTTCCGCCCCTGCGCGCGTCGGGCATGTCCATGTTAAGGTAGCGGCGGCTCCGGGTACAAACGGGGGGGACCGCCGACCTCGCCCAGCCTCCTGCTATAGTGCTCGCATGAGCATCGATGACCGCGCCCGCGTCCCCGCCGACGTCCCCATCTCCGAAATGGAGCGGCTCCTGTCCCTGGCCCTTGCGCGGGGGGGCGATTTCGCCGACCTCTACTTCGAGCACGAGCGCACCTCGTCGCTCCTCCTGGAGGAGGGGATCATCCGCACCGCCTCCGCGGGGGTGACCTGCGGCCTGGGGGTGCGGGTGGTGGCGGGGGAACGCACCGGCTACGCCTACAC
>DATMQU010000397.1:0-2215 GCA_035566715.1 Vicinamibacteria bacterium | reverse complement strand
CTTGGCCAGCCTGGTGGAGGGGGCCCAGGCCGTGGTCCACGTGGCGGCCGTCTACCGCACTGCCGGCCACCCGGATTCCTATTATCGGGACGTCAATGTGGGGGGGACGGAGCGGCTGCTGGAGGCCGCGGTCCGGAGCGGCGTGCGGCGCTTCGTCCACACCTCCAGCGTCGGGGTCCATGGTCACGTGGCGACGCCGCCCGCGGACGAGACGGCGCCCCTGGCTCCGGGGGACATCTACCAGGCCACGAAGGCGGAGGCGGAGCGCCTCGCCCTGGGTTATCACGGAAAGAACGGCTTGCTCGTTTCCGTGGTTCGGCCGGGCGCCATCTACGGCCCCGGGGAGACCCGGCTCTTGAAGCTCTTCCGCGCCATTGCGCGCGGCCGCTATGCGATCGTTGGCTCCGGGCGCCCCTACTACCATCCCGTCTACATCGACGACCTGGTGAGCGGCTTTCTTCTCGCCCTCGACCGACCGGAGGCGCCGGGGGAGGCCTTCCTCATCGCGGGCCCCCGCTATGTCTCTCAGTCCGAGCTGGCCGCGATCATCGCCCGCCACACCCACGGCCGCGTGCTGCCCTTCCACATCCCCGCCTGGCCGGTGCAGTTGGCCGGCGATCTTTGCGAGGCTCTCTGCGTGCCCTTCGGGATCGAGCCGCCCCTGCACCGGCGGCGCGTCGACTTCTGGACGAAGAGCCGGGCCTTCTCCATCGAGAAGGCCCGGCGGCTGCTGGGCTACGAACCGAAAGTGGACGTGGAGGAGGGCGTGGCCCGGACCGCGGCCTGGTACTCCAAGGAAGGTTGGTTGTGACCGAGCGGGGGGCCCGGCTCGTCCTGGGTGCTCTCGTGGCCGGCCTGGCGGCCGCGGCCGTGGGCACGGACTTGCCCAGGCTTTCCGGCGGCCGGTTCTGGGGCGACGGCGCCACCTACTACGCAATGGCGGCCAGCCTGGCCGAGGACGGCGACGTCCGCTACGAAGCGCGGGACGTCCTGCGTATCCGGCGCGAGTACTCTTTCGGGCCCCAGGGCGTGTTCCTGAAGCGGGCCAGCGGAGGCTTCGCGCTCGACCGGGGGGCCGGGTTCCCGTGGATCCGGCGCGTGGACCCGGCCGAGCCCCGCCTCTACTACGCCAAGGCCCTCGTGTACCCGGCCGTGGCGGCGCCCTTTGTGTCCTTGCTGAAGACGAGGGGCATGCTCCTGGTCAACGCGCTCTTCCTCGGGCTGACGCTGGTGCTCGGCTACGGCGAACTGCGGCGCCAGGCGAGCCCCGCCTCCGCCCTGGCCCTGACCGTGGTCCTCTTCCTGGGGACGGTGACGCCCGTCTACCTGCTCTGGCTGACGCCGGAGATCTTCACCCTGGGCCTGGTCACGGCCGGTCTCGTGGCCGGGCGGCGCGATCGGCCCGGTCTCGCCGCGGTCCTCCTGGGTGTTGCCGTCTACTCGAAACCCAGCAACCTGTTCTTGGCCCTTCCCCTGGGCGTGGAACCCCTGCTGCGGGCTTGGAAAGCAGAGGCGGGGGGGCGGCCCTGGCTCCGCGGCCTCTTGGAGTCGGCGCGCCGCGGCGCCATCCTGGGTTCGGTCGCGCTCGCGCTTTTCGGCGTGAACGCGGCCGTCACCGGGGAGATGAACTACCAGGGGGGGGAGCGGAAGACCTTCGATGCGCGATATCCGCTCGAGTCCCACGGGGTCACCTTCGACAACAGCGGCTTCTGGATGACGACCGAGCACGTGGGGCCCCTGGTGCAGGGGGAGGACGAAGGGCAGCAGTCGGACCGGACGGACCCCGTGCGCTCGGCGACGGAGCTGCGCGCCTCCTTCTTCTGGAACCTCGGGTACTTCTGGGTGGGCCGGTTCGGGGGGGCGGTGCCGTACTTCTTCCCCGCCGTCCTGGCCGTGGCCCTCTTCCTGTTCACGCGCCCGAGGGAGGGGCCGGGCGGGCTGGCCCTGGCCGCCCTCCTGGTGTCGTACCTGTTCTACATTTGGCTGATACCCGCCAACTGGTACGGCGGCGGGGGTGCGATCGGCAACCGTTATTTTCTGAACCTCCTCCCCCTCGCGCTCTTCCTCGTCCCGCGCGGGCGGGAGTGGCTGGTCGTGACGGGGGGCGCGGTGGCGGGAGTGGTCTTCGTGGCCCCGATCCTGGGCGCCCCCGTGGAACACTCGCTGAACCCCGGGCGGCACGCCACCTACGCGACCTTCCGCATCTTCCCGATCG
>DATMQU010000396.1:0-6109 GCA_035566715.1 Vicinamibacteria bacterium | reverse complement strand
AGTCAGGTAGGCTCCCAATCACGGCGCGGGCGGTTCGGCTGGACACGTGCCACAGGAGGGGGGGCCGATCGTGGAAGCAACGGCCCGACTTGGTGGGCATCGTGAGCTTCTCCACCGCGTGTGCAGGAGTGGCCCGCTCGGCCTTGCCGAGGGCGGCCCGAACCGGTCCGTCCTTGGTGTGCCGATGCACCTCGTACCGGGCGAGCTCCAAGAGCGTCATGGCCGCGAAACGGTCCATCGACTCGCGGTAGGAGCGGCTCAGCGTGCGCACCGCCTCCCCGCACAGGCGGTTCCCGTTCCCCGCCTCCCGCCCGGCCAAGATGACGCTCGCGGCCAGGCGCGCCACGTCCCATTCCCAGGGACCAAGGATCGTCTCGTCAAAGTCGTTCAGGTCGAAGGCCAAGCGTCCCTCGGGGGTGCCGAAGGCGCCTATGTTCTGCACGTGGGCGTCGCCGCAGAGCTGGACCACAAGTCCGGTGTTCGGGCACCGCGCGAGGTCCGCCGCCATCACGGGCGCCGCGCCCCGGAAGAAGCCGAAGGGGGAGAGGGCCATGCGCCCCATCTTGAGCGGCACCAGGTGGGGGAGACGCTCCGCGTTCGACTGCTGCAGGATAGCCAGCGGATCGGCCCGATCCGCCGCCGGATGCCAGCGACCTTGCTCGGTGCGCCCGACCTTCCTCCGGAGGCGCCGGCCCCGGGCTCGGCCGTCGTCTTCACGCGCCCTCGCTGTCAATCCCTCTCCCTCCTCTCCCCTGCCCCTTTCATGGCCGCCCGATGTTACCCGACGTGGGACCGGAAAGGGTCGACTTCGCTGGGAAGGTCGATTGACGGGACCCGAACGGTTGTCGTAGCGTGCACGGAGATGCCGCCGGCACGCCACGAGGAGGGTTGGCGCGAAGCCGCGGATGGCCTCCGCCTCTACTGGCAGCGCTGGAAGCCCGAGGCGCCGAGAGCGATGCTGCTCTTCGTCCACGGCCTCGGCGAGCACTCGGGACGATACCAGAACCCGATCGCGTATTTCGTGGCCCGGCGGCTCGCCTGCTACGCGCTGGACTGCCGTGGGCACGGCCGTAGCGGCGGGACCCCGGTTCACATCGACCGCTTCGATGAGTTCGTCGCGGACGTGCGGGCGATCGCGGCTTGGATGCGCGAAGAGCACCCCGGCCTCCCGCTCTTCCTGGTCGGGCACTCCCAGGGCGGACTGATCGTCGTCGCCTGCGCCCTTTGGCATCCCCAGGGCCTGGCCGGGCTCATCGTCTCCTCTCCGTTCCTGGGCCTCCACCACGAGACCCGTCCCGGCCTCCTCCTCCACCAAGCGGCCCGCATCCTCTCCCGGATCCACCCACGGCTGCGGCTCCCCAACCACCTCGACCCCCGAAAGCTCTCGCGGGATCCCACCGTGGTCGCCGCCTACGCCGCCGATCCCCTGGTCAGCCATCAGGTCTCGGTCCGCTGGTTCACGGAGGTTCTCCGCGTCCAGGAGCGGGTGCACGCGGGGGCCGGTGAGCTCGCCCTGCCCGCCCTGGTCATGGTCTCGGGTGCCGACCGCGTGGTGGACTCCGATGCCACGCGCCGTTGGGCGGCGCGGGCGCCCGCCCACCTTACGGAGTTCCTAAGCTGGGACGGCCTCTATCACGAGATGTTCAACGAACCGGAAAGAGAGCGGGTGTTCCGGAAGATGGAGGAGTGGCTGGAGGGGAGGCTCGTCAGCGAATGCCCGCCACCTGGCGCAGGACATCGTAGCGGTTGACGATGCCCACGAGCTGGCCGTCGCGCCGCACCAGCGCGGCCGGCGTCTCCCGGGAGAGCAGGTTGGTCAGGCGATCCAGAGGGACGTCGGCGTCCACAACCGGGAAGGGGTGCTGCATGGCCTCCGAGACGGGATGGTCCAGCAGCTTCCCATCCTCCAGAGCCCGGGCCATCAGCGGCCCCTCGCTGAGGGAGCCCACGCAGTCCTTGCCATCGATGACCGGGATCTGCGACACGCCCCAGGTGCTCATGAGGTTCAAGGCCTGGCGGACGTTGGCGGAGGGAGGCACGGAGACGATGGGGGGCAGCTCGGAGGGGTGCCGAACGAGCAGGGTGCCCGCGGTCACGCGCTCCGCCTCCAGCATCTGGTTCTCGCGCATCCAGGCGTCGTCGTAGAGCTTGGAAAGATAGCGCTCCCCCGTGTCGCAGAGGATCGTGACCACCATGGCCTCGGGGTCGTCCACCCGCCGGGCCACCTCGAGGGCGGTGTAGACGTTGAGACCGCCCGAGCCACCCAGGAAGATGCCCTCCTCCCGGGTGAGGCGTCGGGCCGTGCGGAAGGAGTCCGCGTCGGAGACATACATCCATTCGTCGATCACGTCGAAATGGAGCGAGGTCGGGATCTTATCCCCCCCGATCCCCTCCACCTTGTAGGGGAAGCCCTGCCCCTTCTGGTGGGTCCTCGCGTACTCGGTGTAGATCGAGCCCACGGGATCCCCCGCGATCACGCGTACCTCCGGCTTCTTCTCCTTGAGGTAGCGGCCGGCCCCCGAGACCGTACCCCCCGTCCCCGGGGAGCACACGAAGTGCGTGAGCCGGCCCTGGGTCTGCTCCCAGATTTCGGGACCGGTGGTCTGGTAGTGGGCCTCGGGATTCACGGGGTTGTAATGCTGGTCGGCCAGGATCGCGCCCGGGGTCGCGGCCACGATGGACTTGGCCTTCTGGATGTAATACTCGGGGTGGTCGGGGGGCACCGCGGTCGGGACCACCACCACCTCCGCCCCGTAGGCGCGCAAGAGCCGGATCTTCTCGCTCGACATCTTGTCGGGAATGGTGAAGATGCAGCGGTAGCCCTTGATGGCGGCGGCGATGGCGAGGCCGATGCCGGTGTTGCCGCTCGTCCCCTCCACGATGACCCCGCCCGGCTTGAGCGCTCCGCTCCGCTCCGCCGCCTCGATGATGGCCAGTCCGATCCGGTCCTTGACCGAGCCCCCCGGGTTCAGGTTCTCGGCCTTCCCGTAAACCGGAGTGCGGATGCCCCGCGTAATCCGGCTCAGGCGGACGAGAGGAGTCCAGCCGATGGCCTCCAGGATGTTGCCGAAGGGCTGGAGATTGCGTTTCATGGGCGGTTCCCTAAGGCTACGGCGTGAACTCCTCCCAGATCAAGTATGCGGATGGGCCACTGTATACGAGAAGGCGCGATTGTAGTGAGTCGAGTCACAGATTGCGTTCAGGGTTTCCCCTACTGTTCACCCGACTGAACGCCCGCAGGTCCAGATCACGGCATGGGGAAGGGCCTTCACAGGCCTGAGGGGCTCGTTTTTCTCAGGCCGGAGGCCTCGCTGCCTCCGCTGAACGGAGACTGTCCCTATGCGTGCCCACAAGCTCTTTTCGGTTTGCATGTTCGTGGCCGCACTGCTCGTCGCCGGAACCGCCTCTCCCCAAACTGACCCTGGAGTTCAGGCCGCCAACCGCGGCACCGGTGCGGCCCTGCCTTCAGTGCTGGCGGACGACAATCCTGGGATCCTCGCCTTTTTCCAGAACGGTCAAAAGCGTTTCCAGGACGTGGAGTCCGCTTCCAACAGCCCAACCGGCAACAACGGTCTCGGTCCCCGGTTCAACTCCATTAGCTGCGTTTCCTGCCACGCGCAACCGGCCGTGGGCGGGACAGGTGCGGCCGTCAATCCGCAGTTCCAGTTCACCAGCAACGGGACGGCCCCGAGCGACACCACGCCGTTCTTTATTACTGCCAACGGCCCGACTCGGGAGGCCCGGTTCCCGTTCTTCTTCAACCCTGACGGGACCGCCAACCTCAACGCGCCCAATGGCGGCGTGGAGGACCTGTTCACGGTCACGGGCCGCCCAGACGCCGGCACCTGCCGCCTGGGGCAGCCGAGCTTCGCGATTGCCGCGGCGGCGAACAACATCATCTTCCGCATTCCCACGCCTACGTTTGGGGCGGGCTTGATCGAGAACCTTGACGACTCCACCCTCCTGAACAATCTCGCCGCCAATCTCGCCAACAATTTCGGCATCGCGGGCGCCTTCAACCGCAACGGCAATGACGGCACCATCACCCGCTTCGGCTGGAAGGCGCAGAACAAGTCGCTGCACATTTTTACCGGCGAGGCCTACAACGTGGAGATGGGTATATCCAACCTCCTGTTCACACAAGAGCGTCCGCTGCCGGGGGAAGACCAGTTCCAAAGAGGCCTCCCTTCGAATTGTCTGAACCTTGCCGGGACCGGTTATCCGGAGGACAATTCCAATCCCGCCGCTCCGACGCAAGCAGGAGTTCTGGATGACGTCTCGGCTTTTGCCAACTTCATGCGGACCCTGGCGCCACCCGCCCCCGGCGGGGTTGTGCTGAATGGAGTGCCGGTGAGCGCGACCTCGATCGCCAATGGCCATGCCTTGTTTCGCGCCATCGGCTGCGCGACCTGCCACAATCCGACGGTAGGCACGACCCAGCCCTCGAGCACCACTGGTTCTTTGAGCACGGCCCCGGTGAACGCCTACAGCGATATTGAGCTCCACCACATGGGCACGGGCCTGGCCGACAACGTCTCGCAGGGCGCAGCGGGCGGCGACCAGTTCCGTACGGCTCCCCTGTGGGGCCTCGGACAGCGGATCTTCCTGCTACACGATGGCCGCGTCCGGAACCTGCTCAAAGCGATCGCCGCCCACGACAGCCCCGGTTCCGAGGCGGATATCACTATCGACAACTTCCAGTTCAATCTGACACCCAGCCAGCAGCAGGACATACTCAACTTCCTGCGCTCGCTGTAGTCCCCTAGCGGCACCCGGCCTGGCGAGACACGAGAGTGTCTCGCCAGGGTTCTCTCATGTCAGAACCAATCGGACGCTTCGACGATCAGCCGCGAACTCGGGCCACCCTCGAAGACCCAGCTGCCGCCGAGGGCGTGGGTGGATTCGAAGGAGAGCCATCCATCCCCTGGTTGCATCTCCTGGTCGTCCTCGCCTTGTCCGTAGGCTTGCGGGCTCAGGGGCCAATCGTTGAAGCGCAGGAGCGCCCCCCGAACGAAGACGACCCCTTCCAGCAGGGGCGGCCCAGGACGAAGGTGCCGAACGGGACCATCCTGGTGAAGGGCGCCTGGTCCAGCGCAAGCGATGCCCTGACTCCCCTGCCGGAGGGCGGGAGCATCGTCAACAACAAGTATGCCAACCCGTATTTCGCGCTCACCTATCCTTTGCCCCCCGACTGGTTCCAAAAGTTCGAGGGGCCACCTCCGTCGGAGAGCGGTCGCTACGTTCTTGCCCAGATCACGCCGACGGACACCTACAAGGGGGCCTCTCGAGGGAACATCTTGATCACCGCTCAGGACATGTTCTTCACGCCCCTGCCGGCCGCGAACGCCCTGGCGCTCGTCCAGTACACGAAGGACAATTTGCCGGCCGACTACCAAGTGGAGCCAAAGCCGACGGAGGCCAAGATCGCCGGCCGTTCCTTTGCCTCTCTTGCCTATTGGTCTCCCGCGGCCGGGCTGCATTGGTACGTCCTGGCCACCCAAATCCGCTGCCACACGGTGGAACTCGTCCTAACCAGCCGTGACCCGAGACTCCTGGAGAGCCTGACCCAACATATGAACAACATGAACCTGCCGGAGGAGGCCAGCCCCACCGCGGGGACGGGAGGGGGCGCGATGCCCATATGCAGCAAGGACTACGCACGCGATGAGAACGTGATGGCGCGGGTTGATCCGGTCTTCACCGAGCACAGACCCAACCCTGTTCCGGTGCGGATCATCATCGGCAAGGAGGGCAGGGTGCAACACATTCACTTTCTCAGCGCCTTTCCGGACCAGGCCAGAGCCATTACCGAGGCTCTGAAGCAATGGCGATTCAGGCCGTGCTTTCGAAACGGGCAGCCGGTTGAGGTGGAGACCGGCATCATGTTCGGCCCCGCGGCATCGCCGGCACGCTGAGCCGGGATGTTGAGATCACTACCCGGCACGGCCTCGCGGGCAGGGTCTCGCGCGCGCCGCGACGGGGAGTCCCGAAGCCGCAACAAGGCGGAGGCCGCCGGCCGAGGAGTGCCAAGGCCGACCCCGCTCGGCCTCTTGACCTCGCCTGCCCTCAGGCCGGCTCCGCCACCTCCGTCTCCAGCCCCGGAGGTGGG
>DATMQU010000395.1:0-2797 GCA_035566715.1 Vicinamibacteria bacterium | reverse complement strand
CGTAGTACTCGTTCTCCCAGGCCGAGGTGGGGGTGGCCAGCTCCTTCTTGATGCGCTCCCGGGTCGCGGGATCCTTGAGGCGGCGCACGATCTCGGGCCGGCCGCCCTCCTGGGCCCAGGGGGGCAGGAGGGGCGTGAAGTAGCCGCCCGCCCGTACGTAAGGGTAGAGGTCGGCGGTGATGTCGAGACCGGCCTTCCGCGCGGCCTCGATCCTCTCCAGGATGGCCGGCATCCGGCCCCAATTCTGCTGGTAGGTGACCTTGAGATGGGTGACCTGCGCCGGGATCTTGGCCTCGCGCGCGATGCGAAAAACCTCGTCGAGGGCGGCGTCTATGGCGTTGCTCTCGCTTCGAATGTGGGACTGATAGACCCCGCCATATCGCGCCGCGACCTTCGCCATCTCGATCAGCTCTTCCGTGCGGTTGTAGCGGTCGGGAGAGTACATGAGCGCGGAGAAGACCCCGAGCGCGCCGTCCTCCATGGCCTTTTGGGTGAGCCTCCTCATCCGCTCGAGCTCGTCGGGAGTGGCCGGGCGATCGTCGAAGCCCACAAACATCTCGCGCGGATTCTCCGTTCCCAGGTAGGTCGCGAAGTTCACGGTCGCGGGAGTGCGCTCCAGGCGGCGGAAGTAGTCGTCGAGGGAGCGCCAGCTGGGATCAACGTCGAACCGCGCGTATTCCTCTCGCCGTCTCTGGACCATGGCATCGTCGAGGGGGGCGATGGAAAACCCCTCCCCCTCGATCTCGAGGGTCACGCCCTGGGTGATCTTGCTGGCGGCCCGGCCGTCCACCAGCAGCTTCCAGGAGGCGTGGCTGTGCATGTCGATGAAGCCAGGGCACACGACGCGGTCCGCGGCGTCGATGCGCCGGGCGGCCTGGGCTTGAGCGAGGTCTCCTATGGCTACGATCTTCTTCTCCCGTATACCCACGTCCGCGCGACGCCAGGGGTTTCCCGTACCGTCGACGAGCCGCCCATGCTCGATGATGAGATCGAGAGGCGGGTTGGCCGCGCGGAGGCTAGCCGCCCCCAGCGCCCCCAGAAGGATGAGGAGCAGCACCGCCCCCGGGAAACCCCAACGAAGCACGACCATCCCAACTCCTCCTCGGCCGCGAGACCGGCCGACCTCCTTCTACGGGCCCTGCAGCACCTCTTGGAGCTGGTCTAGCGCCCAGTCCAGCTCCCGGCGCGTGATCACCAGGGGCGGAGCCAGGCGGATCGTATGCTCGTGCGTGTCCTTGGCTAGCACCCCCCGGGCCTTTAGGGCCAGGCAGTACTTCCGCGCGCCACCAGCCGACGGGTGCAGGTCAACGCCGGCCCAGAGACCGATCGAGCGGGTGGCCCGAACAAGCGGCGACCCGAGCGCGCTCAACCGTCCGGCGAGGTGCCGGCCGAGCTGCGCGGCGCGCTCAGGCAGCCGTTCCTCCACCAGCACATCGAGCGCGGCCGTGGCCACCGCACACGCGAGGGGGTTGCCGCCAAACGTCGACCCGTGGATGCCGGGCGTGAATACGTTCATCACCTCCGCGCGGGCGAGGAAGGCGGAGACCGGATAGAAGCCGCCGGATAGCGCCTTGCCGATCGTCACCCCGTCCGGCCGGATGCCCTCATGCTGGAACCCGAACATGCGGCCGGTCCGGCCGAGACCGGACTGGATCTCGTCAAGGATCAGGAGGGCGCGGTGCCGGTCGCACAGCTCCCGCAGCCCGCGGAGGAACCCGCGGGGCGGGATGATGACCCCTGCCTCGCCTTGAATGGGCTCGACGAGAACGGCGCAGGTGCGCGGCCCAATCGCCCCTTTGACCGCTTCGATGTCGCCGAAGGGCAGACTGCGGAACCCGGGCGTAAAGGGGCCGAAGCGGCTGGTGCTGTCCGGATCAGTCGAGAACCCGACGATGGTCGTCGTGCGGCCGTGGAAGTTGCCCTGGAAGGTGAGGATTTCCGCCTCCGGGTACGGGATGCCCTTGACCTCGTATCCCCACTTCCGCGCGGCCTTGATGGCGGACTCCACGGCCTCGGCACCGCTGTTCATCAGGAGCGCCATATCGAAGCCGGTGAGGGTGCAGAGCTTCTCGAGCAGGGGCGGAAGACGGTTGTTCCGGAATGCGCGCGAGGTCAGGGCCAGGCGGCCGGCCTGCTCGATAAGAGCTCGCGCGATCCGTGGATGGTTGTGGCCCTGATTGACGGCGGAGTACGCGGAGAGCAAGTCCATGTAGCGCTTGCCCTCCGTGTCCCAGAGGAACACCCCCTCCCCCCGCTCGATCACCACGTCGAGGGGGTGGTAGTTGTGGGCACCGTACCGGGACTCGAGGGCGATGAACCCCTGTGCGCCCGATGCGGCCGTGCTCACTTCGCTCATCCCATCTCTTCCTGTTCACGAATGACCGAGCGCTTGGAGAAGCCCCTCGGCCGACCGCCCTGTGGGCGGACGGAGCCGGCCGACCTCTCAAATTTCCTCTTGCGTCACTGTGTCAACGTGTGAACAATAGAGCATTGTGTTCCAGCCTGTCAAGAGGCGGGGCGGTGAAGGCCCCGTCTCCCCGCCCGAAATGGGTCCTCGGGTGGTTCGTGTGCCCGTCCTACCCGGGAGACCAGGTACTCAGACAAACCTCTCGCCGCTTGGCTGGACGACTCGGCGATGAAGAGTCCGGAGGAGACTATGGGTGGCTCTAGACAAATCGCACCGCTCGCACCGGTTCTCGTGCTGGTGTCCTCTGTGATCTGCGTGGCTTCTCCGGCACCGGATGCGGGCGCAGTGGTCAACCCGCCTGGCAAACGCATTGACAGCTATTTCCAGGCG
>DATMQU010000394.1:0-4449 GCA_035566715.1 Vicinamibacteria bacterium | reverse complement strand
CTCCATCTCCGCCTCCGCCCCCGGAATCCTGGGCGAGCTGCTGGCCGCGGCCTTCAACGTGAACGGGATGCTCTGGAAGACGTCGCCGGTGGCCACCGAGCTGGAAGCGGTGACCCTGGACTGGCTGCGGCAGATGCTCGGACTGCCCCCCGGCCTCTTCGGCGTGATCCAAGACACCGCCTCCGCTTCCACCCTGGTGGCTCTGGCCGCGGCCCGGGAGGCGGTGCCGGGGCTGGAGGCCCGCCGCCGGGGGCTCGTGGGCCAGGCCCGGCTGCGCATGTACGCCTCCGAGGAGGCGCATTCCTCGGTGGAGAAGGCGGGCCTCGTGCTCGGCATCGGCCAGGAGGGTCTGCGCAAGATCCCCGTGGACGGGGCCTTCCGCATGGATCCGGCCGCTCTCGCCCGGGCCATCGGCGAGGACCGGCGGGCAGGGTGGACGCCGTTCGCCGTCACCGCCACCGTGGGGACGACCTCCACCACCAGCATCGATCCCGTCCCCAGGGTGGCCGAGATCTGCGCGGGAGAGGGTCTCTGGCTCCACGTGGACGCGGCCTACGGGGGCGCGGCCGCCGTTCTTCCCGAGAGGCGCTCTGTGCTTGCGGGGTGCGAGCGGGCCGACTCCCTCGTCATGAACCCCCACAAGTGGCTGTTCGTTCCCATCGACCTCTCCGTGCTCTACACGCGCAAGCCGGAGGTGTTGCGGGCCGCCTTCAGCCTGGTGCCGGACTACCTGCGCACGCCCGAAGATGCGGTGGCCCCCAACCTCATGGACTACGGGGTGAGCCTCGGCCGCCGCTTCCGGGCCCTGAAGTTGTGGATGGTGTTGCGCGCCTTTGGTCAGGAGGGGATCGCGGACCGCATCCGCGAGCACATTCGCCTGGCCGCCCTCTTCCGTTCCTGGGTCGAGGCCGATCCCGGCTTCGAGGTCGCGGCCCCCTCGCCCTTCTCGCTCGTCTGCTTCCGCGCCCGCTTCCCCGGCGCCACGCCCGAGGAGGGCGACCGGCGGAACGAGGCGCTCCTGGACGCGGTCAACGCCAGCGGCGAGGCCTATCTCTCCCACACCAAGCTTGGCGGCCGGACCACGCTGCGCCTCGCCATCGGGAACATCCGCACCGAGGAGCGCCACGTGCGCCGGGCCTGGGACCTCCTGCGGGAGGCGGCCCGGGCCGGCCGGGGGTAAGGGTGCTGACGGGCTCGCCGGGGGCGTCTATACTGCCCCTCATGCGCGTGGTGGTCGCCATGTCCGGCGGCGTGGACTCCTCGGTGGCGGCCGCCCTTCTCAAGGAGAAGGGCCACGAGGTGGTCGGGATCTCCATGCAGCTCCACGACCAGACGGCGGGAGCCGGACCGTCCTTCGGCCGCTGCTGCGCCCTCGAGGACCTGCACGACGCCAAGGCGGTGGCGGGGCGTCTGGGCATACCCCACTACGTCGTCAACCTCGAGAACTCCTTTCAAGATGGCGTGATCTCGCCTTTCGTGCGCGACTACCTGGAAGGCCGAACGCCTCTACCCTGCGCGCGCTGCAACACGGAGGTGAAGTTCGAGAGCCTGGTCGCGAAGACCCGGGCCCTGGGGATCGAGCACGTGGCCACCGGCCACTACGCCCGCAAGGACCGGGATCCCATCAGCGGCCGGCCCCGCCTCCTCAAGGGGAAGGACCCCCGCAAGGACCAGTCCTATTTCCTCTTCGGGCTCCGCCCGGACCAGCTCGCCCGCGCTGTCTTCCCCGTGGGCGAGCTACAGAAGGCGGAGGTACGCCGCTTGGCCGCGGAGCGTGGCCTGCCCACCGCCGACAAGCCCGAGAGCCAGGAGATCTGCTTCGTCCCCGACGGGGACTACGCGGCCTTCGTGGAGCGGCAGGCCCCCCCCACGGACCGGGGGGGCCCGATCGTGGACCATTCCGGCCGGACCCTGGGCCACCATGACGGCGTCCACCGCTTCACGGTGGGCCAGCGCAAGGGGCTCGGGCTCAGCTCCCCCCGTCCTTTATATGTACTCGCGGTCGTACCCGCCGCGCGCACGGTGGTGGTAGGCGGAGAGGAGGAGTTGGCAGGGGAAAGCCTGGTCGCCCGCGACGTGAACTGGCTCTCCATAACGCCCCCCGGGGAGGACCTTCGGGCGGGAGTGAAGATCCGGTACCGCCACCCCGAGGCGGCCGCCCTCGTTCGGCCCCTGTCCGGCGGCCGCGCCCTCGTCCGCTTCGACGCTCCCCAGCGCGCGATCACCCCCGGCCAGGCCGCGGTCTTCTACGACGGCGAGGTCTGCCTGGGCGGGGGCTGGATCGACGTGCCGGCCTAGCCGTCGCGCTCCAGGGCCTTTAGGGCCCGGCGCGCCGCCTCCTGCTGGGCTTCTTTCTTGGAGTGACCCTCGCCTTCCGAGACCACCTTTCCTTCGAGCCGGCACTCGACCCGGAAGAGGCGGCGGTGGCTGGGCCCCTCCGCCGCCACCACCACGTATTCGGGGACGGGCTGCCCCCGGGACTGCAGCCGCTCCTGGAGGGCGCTCTTGTGGTCGCGGCTGGAGAGATCCGCCTCCAGGTCGCGGGCGAACTCGTCGCGCACAAATCGATGAGCGGCCTCGAGACCTCCGTCCAGGAAGAGGGCGGCGATGAGGGCCTCGTAGGCGTCGGCCCAGAGCGCCGCCTTCTGGCGCCCACCCGTCTTCTCCTCCCCGCGGCCCAGTTTGAGCAGGGCCGGCAGCCCCAGGTCGGCCGCTCGCCCCGCCAGGCTGGGGGCGGAGACCAGGTGGGCGCGCGTCCGGCTCTTGCCCCCCTCGTCACCTTCGGGATCTCGGCGGTGCAAGAGGTCCGCCACTATGAAGCCCAGGACGGCGTCCCCCAGGAACTCGAGGGGCTCATTGTCGCGTGTACCCCCGGAGAGGTCCTCGTTGGCGAGGCTGGCGTGGGTGAGGGCCTGGTCCAGGAGGCGGAGGTTGGAGAAGCGATGGCCGAGGCGGGTCTCCAACTCGCGCAGCCCGGCCTCCCGGTCCGGTCTCAACACCCGCGCCCCCCGGCCTCAGGCCACCTTGAGGATCACCATCGTCATGTCGTCGTGCGGGGCCGCGTCCCCCACGAAGAGCCGGACCTCCTCCAGGATCCGGTCCCGGATCTCGTCGCTGCTCAGGGCCTGGCTGCCCTCGATGATCCGCCGAAGCCGGCCCTCCCCGAACAGGTCGGCCTGGCCATTCATGGCCTCGGAGAGGCCGTCGGTAAAGAACAGGAAGAGGTCCCCCGTGCGGAGGGGGACCTCCATCTCCTCCAGGATCTCCTCGAAGCGGCTCCCGCGGTCGAGGCCGAGCCCCAGACCGGAAGGGGCGAGGATGCGCGTGCGTCCGCTGGCCCCTTCCAACTGGATGATGGGATTGTGGCCGGCGCGGGCGTGGCGCAGCGTTCTCTCCGCGGTGTCGACCACGGCGTAGGTCATGGTGATGAAGGAGCGCGAGTCCATGTTCGCGCCGAGGATGCGGTTGGCCTCGCAGAGCAGCTTGGCCGGGGAACTATAGATGCGGGAGAGGGACAGGACCAGGCCCTTCAACTCCGCCATGTAGAGGGCGGCCGAGGTTCCCTTGCCGGAGACATCGGCCACGAGCACGCCCAGGCGGGTCGGGGACAGGGGCAGGAGGTCGTAATAGTCGCCCCCCACCTCCGCCGCGGGGATGCAAAGAGCGGCCACCCCCAGGCCGGGCAGGGTCACCGCCCCTTGCGCGGGCAACAGGCTCATCTGGATCTGGCGGGCGATCCTCAGCTCCTCCTCCAGGCGCTCCTTCTCGGCCTGCTGCCGGAGCAGATCCTGGACCCCGCGGGCCATGAGGTTGAACGACTCCGCCAGCTCCCCCAACTGATCGCGACTGCGCACCTGGATGGGGTGGACGAAGTCGCCCTCCCGCAGGCGTTGCGTGCCCAGGGAAAGGCTGTGCACGCTGCGGGTGATGGAGCGGGCCAGGAGCAGGCCCAGGATCAGGGCCACCACGTACATGACCAGGAAGATGGCGCCCACCACCGTGAGGGCGATGACCAGCGCTTCCGCCATGTTGACCACGCCCGGGGAGAGCCGGCGCATCAGGTCGTAGGGATTGAACTGGAAGATGACATTGGTGGCGGCGCGCTCGCCCGTCGCCCAATCCGAACACTCGGGAGTGGCCACGAAAGTGAGCCGGAACCTCTGGTCCTCTTCCCGCCCCGGGTTCAAGACCCGCATGCTCCGCTTCTGGTCCCCGCTGTCGATCTCGAAGGAGACGCCCTTCCCCTCCACGTTCTTTCGCACCCGCCCCCCCACGCTCACGGGCAGGATGCCCGTCCGCCTCTCAAGGTCCGCGAAGAGCGCGGCGTCGACGGGCACGTCGAGGATGAGGGTTGAGTCCCCCTGATCCCAGACCGCGCGCAAGCTCTCCACCACCTCGCCCTGGCCGACTAGACCCGCGAAGCCGGGCCCCCTCCACCAGGAGGGGAGC
>DATMQU010000393.1:0-12275 GCA_035566715.1 Vicinamibacteria bacterium | reverse complement strand
TTGGGCAACTCCTGCAGCCAGCCGTTGTTGGCGAAGCTCCCGTCCCAAACGCTGGGATCGGGTCGGAACACGATCTCTAGGCCATCCGTGGCGGGCGCGTTCCCCGCCCGCGACCACCCGCCGATCGTCAGGGTGACCCGCTTCTCGGGGAGGGCCGAGCCCGCGACCACGCCGTCGTGGAGGGCCCGTGGCCAGCGCCTCTCGAAGTCGGCAGCCAGGCCCTGGGCTCGCCAATGCTCGCGCACGATGTCGTAGCCCGCCTGGTCCGGCGGGTCGCCGAAGACGGCCAGGACCTCGTGGGCCGACTTCCCGCCGTAAAGGGGCGCGATCAGGGGCTGGAGGATGGAAACCGTGCCGTCCACGGCCCGGGCGTCGCTCCAGGCCTCCAGGGGGTGGGCCTGGGGCAGCGTCCAGTGGCAGCGCTCTGCCGTCTCGTCTTCGTAGAGCCCGAGGTGGATGCGCAGCCCCACCTTGTCCATCCTCTTCGCGAACTCGAGGTCGGCGGGGGCGTCGTAGACTGGGTTGCTGCCCAGGATCATCAGCAGCTCCACCCGGCCCGCCTCCATGTCCGCCCCCAATTCCTCGAGGGAGGCGAGCTGGTCCTCGCTCCTCGCTTCCGGGGGGTCGGTATAGACCAGGGTCTTGCCCACGCTGCCGAGCGAGTGGTTCATGGCGTGGGCCAGGGCGTGAACGGCCGGGGGCTGGCCTTCCCCCGCCATCACCAGCGAGGCTCCCGATCGCGAGCGAAGATCCTTCACGAGGGCGGCGATGAAGGGCGCGTGGGCGGACGTTCCCCCCTCCACGGGCAGTCCCAGGCCCGCCGCCACTGCCCGGGCGAACCCCTCCACCTCGGAGGCCCGCAAGGGCAGCCGGTGGTCGGCCACCGCCCCCCCCGCGGAGACCGTCGACTCCACCATGTAGAGCCGGTTCATCTCCGCGCGCTCGCCTTGCACCCGTCGCCTGGAGGCGAACTCGCGCACGAGCCTCAGATTCGCGGGGCCGCTGCCCACGAAATCGTGGTCCAAAGACAGGATCACGTCCGCCCGATCCAGCCGGTATTGCGCCTCCACGTGTTCGCCGAAGGCGAGGATCGCTCCTGCCCGGACGTTGTCCCGGCCGGCCGGCTCGTACTGGTGCCAACGGGCGGCCGGGAACTCGGCCAGGATCCCTTCCAGCTGGGCGCGCAGGGTAGGCGAGGTGACGGTGCCGCTCAGGAACCGCAGGCCGGCCCCCCGGCTGCCCCGCTGTTTCGCGAGGGCGGCGCGCAGGGCCTCGTTGAAAGCGGCCCAGGTCCGCACCTCACCGTAGAACTTCACGGTCTGCGCCCGGTCCGGGTCGTAGAGGCCGAGGACGTGGGCTTGGCCAAAGACATCGGTGGCGCCCTGGCTCTGGGGGTGGTCGGGGTTGCCCTCCACCTTGGTGGGCCGCCCTTCGTGGCTCTCCACCAGCACGCCCTTGGCGTAGCCCCCCAGGGTCACGGCGGTGGCGTAGAACAGGGGGCGGCCCGGGACGACCTGCTCCGGCTGCTTCACGTAAGGGAGGATGGTCTCCTTGGGCTGGCGGGTGCAGGCGGCGATACCGGCCAGGGCCAGGGAGGCCCCCATGATCTTTAGGAACTCGCGCCGGCCCTCGGGGTCGTCGAACTGCGAGGCTTGCTCGGGGAACTCGCGGTGCACGAACTCTCGGAATTCCTGGGTCTCCGCGAGCTCATCCAGGCTCTTCCAAAAGCGGCGCTGCCCCGGCCCGTCCAGACCCCGCCGCGTACCGAGGAGCTCGATGGGAGCGGAGGGGATCGACTTGGGATCGATGCTCATCGGTGGCAGGTCGAGCAAGAGACGCGGGGGTGAATGTCGTATTCCCGGACCAGCTTCCGCCCCTGCTCGAGCTGGTTGGCGGGGGGCTCGTAGGCGATGTTGTACACCTCCGCCTTGGGGCGCACGTATTTCTCCGGCTGGCGGTGGCATTCCAGACACCACTCCATCTGCAGCGAGTGCTCCTGCCAGGTGAGGGGCATTCTATCCACGCGCCCGTGGCAGGTCGAGCATCCGATTCCCTTGTTCACGTGGGCGCTGTGGTTGAAGTAGACGAAATCGGGAAGGTCGTGCACCCTCGTCCACTCCAGGGAGCTGTCGGTGCGGAAGCTGGCCCGCACCGGCTCCAGGGTCGGGCTCTGGGACCAAATCTGGGAATGGCAGTTCATGCAGGTCTTGGTGGGGGGGATGCCCGCCACCGCAGACCGGTCGACGGAGGTGTGGCAGTACCGGCATTCGATGCCGATCCCGCCCACGTGGTGGGCATGAGAGAAGGGCACGGGTTGCTCGCGGGCCTCGAAGGCCCGGGTCACGTAGGGTGAGCGGTTGATCTCCAGGATGAGCCACAACCCCGCCCCCCCGATGAGCGCGGCTCCAAAGATGCTCACCCGGGAAAGGGTGTTGGTGCTTCGGTGGAAGATCTGCGGCATGAGGGGCCTAAAGCCTATGCCAGGGCCCAATCCATCGTCAACGCAAACCTCGTGTTCCGAGGCTCCGGTCGCGAGCGGAGCGAGGCGCCCGGGACGGGTTCAGGTCCGGAAGAGGCGGTCTCCGAAGTCCCCGAGTCCAGGGAGGATGTACTTGCGGTCGTTGAGGACGCGGTCGAGCGCCGCGCAGTAGATCCTCGCCCCCGGAGCGACCGCGGCCATGTGGGCCACGCCCTCGGGGGCGGCCACGATGCAGAGGAGCCGGACCTCCCTCGCTCCCAGCTCCCGCAGGCCGTCCACCGCCATCGCCGCCGATCCCCCCGTGGCCAGCATGGGGTCGAGCAGAAAGACGAGGGCGTCCCCCAGGTTCTTGGGGACCTTCTCATAGTAACGGCGGGCCACCGCCGTCTCCTCGTTGCGCTCCAGGCCGAAATAGCCGACCTCGGCCTGGGGCACGAGCTCCAGGAACGCCTCCAGCATGCCCAAGCCCGCCCGCAGCACGGGCACCGCCACCACGCGCGGGGCCAGCCGCCGCGCGGGTGCGGTCTCGAGGGGCGTCTCCACCGTTCCCTCTTTCAGGGCGAGATCGCGGGTGGCCTCGATGGTGAGGACCAAGCTTACCCGCCGGGCGAGCCGCCGGAACTCGTCGGGGGGAGTGGCCCTATCCCGCAGCCGGGCCAAGCAATCCTCCACCAGGGGATGGCGCACGAGCTCGAAGGACATGGGCGGCCCGAGGATACCACGGCCCCCCGATGCTATACTCCCCGAGCCATGCGCCTCACCGCGGAAGAGATCCAGTACGTCTCCCGAAAGATCGTGAAGACGCTCGTGGGAGAGGGGAAGCTGGAGGTGGATTCCGAGCCCCGCATCGTGGACAGCATCGCCCGGGTGATCACCGAGGAGCTGCAGATCGAGGACCGCTTGAACGAAGAGGTCCGGGAAGTACTGATCCAGCACGCCTCGGAGATGGAGCGCTCGAACGTCACCTACACGGAGATGTTCAAGATGCTCAAGAAGAAGATGGCGCGGGAGAAGGGGATCGTCCTGTGAGCCGACGGGGGCAACGATGAAGCTCTCCCGCGAGAAGATCCTCCGCCTGTCCCACCTGATCCTGAACCTGCTGGACGCGGACGAGGAGGTGGAGTACTTCGCCGATCCGCAGGAGATCCGTCAGGAGATCGTGAAGATGATCTCCGACGAGATGAAGGCGGACGAGGCCATCGACGCCCTCGTGCGCCGCAAGATCGAGAGCCAGAAGCGCCCGATCGTGGAGGGGTCCGACGAGTGGGAGGTCCTCTACCGCAAGTACTACGAGGAGGAAACGGCCCGCCACCGCAAGGTGATGCTGTAGGGCGGCGGATCGGGCTAGGGTCCGCGATCCGCGGGCCCGGCATAGCTCTCCAGGTCGGCGGACACGAACCCGATCGCCACTTTGGAGCGGAGCCGGACGGGGATGCGGCGCGCGTCGTCGGTCAGCCAGATCATGAGCCGCCCCGCCTTCACGAAGAGGCCCGTCCCCTCCAGAAGCAGCGGCTCCACGATCACGGTGGGAACGCCTTTTCCCAGCGGGGGGGGCAGGTCGAGCCGTTCTCGCCCCCGTAGCCGCACGCCGAGCTGGTAGCGCCGGCCGTTGTCGAAGACGGGAAGGGTCATGCCCTCCCCCTCCGCAACCCCGCGGGCCCGGGTCACGAAGAAGGCGGAAAGCACGTCGAGCGTGCAGGGACCCACGTCGAAGCGGGTCTCCTTGATCTTGGGATCCGTCACCGAAGCCATCCCCGACTCGGGGCCAAAGACCACGAGCTGATCACGAACCAGGCGCCCCTCGTGCAGGTGCTTCTCGATGCGGAGCGAGCAGCCGGTGGCAGGGTCCCAGGCCGAAAGCGTCCGGTCGTCGACCCGAAACTGGAGGAGCCAGGAGAAGAAGCCCTGGCTCTTGGCCTCCGCCACGAACTGCAGCACCCCTCGTCCCCCCTGCGGGCTGGGCTCCACGCTGAGGGTGGCCCGGCCGGCCAGGAGGTGGGCGTATGTGATCCGGAAGGTGACGCTCTCGCCGGCGCCAAAGGGAAGCGGCGCCGCGGGAGGGGGGGCGGCGAGCGCCGTCGCCAACGCCGCCCAAACCCAGAGCCCCGCCACCTCAGCGCACTCTCAGCTCGAGGCGGTGGGGCTGCCAGTCCGTGCGCAGGACGGCGTAACGGTCCCTCCCCACCGCCTCCCCCGTAAAGGGGACGGCCCGCCCGTCCAGGAGCAACTCTAGGGCGGCGGCCCCCGCGGGCAGGAGGAGGGCCAGCCGGCCGAAGCCGGGGGCGTTGCTCTCGTAGCGCAGGCGGGCCACCCGCGTCCGGCCATCAAAGGAGTATCGGTAGACGACATAGCGATCGAGGGCCGGCTCGTAGGCACGCACTGCCCCCGGCTCCGCCCCCAGCCGCACCGTGATCGCGAGCCCGTCCGCCCTCGAGTCCAGGCCGAAGAGCCCCGCGAAGACCGCTCCCGCCAGCGCCCCCGCGCTCCCCGCGTAGCGGGCGCTCCCCCGGCCCTTCCCCTCCCGGGTGTACCACTCATAGAGCCCGCCCGCTTCCTGCACCCGGCGTGCGATCTCTCGGAGCTGGCGCGAGGCCGGGCCCGCGTTCCCCCGCACGAAGCCCGCGAGCAGGAACCGGCCCGCCCACCAGTCCCACTGGCCGCCGTTCTGATAAGTGAACTCGTCGCTCTGGATGGGGTGCTTGAAGAACCCGCGCGGGTAGGGGGGCAGGAGCACGCCTGCGACCGTGGACACGCCGTAGCGACGACGCCGATCCTCCGCGGCGGCGAAGATGCGCCCCGCCTGGAGCGGGTCGGCGGGGCCGTAGAGGGCGGCCAGCGCGTTGCCCCCCAGGGCGAAGGTGTCGGCGTCGTCGTAGGCCACGTCCTTCCCGGGCCCGGGCAAGAGCCGATGCATGCGGTAGAAGCCCGCCGTCTCCGCCCACAAGAACCGGCGGATGTTGGTCCGGATCCGGGAGGCCTGCCCCGACCAATGGTCCCCCCGGGTGGCGTCGCCCAAGCGCGCCAGCATCGCGCCCAGCTCCTCCGCCGCCCGCGCAAAGAGGGTGTTCGCGTAGAGACCGACCACGACCGGGGTCCGCTCGTCCAGGTAGATGACGCGCTGGTCGGGGTAGACCGGGCTCACGTCCCCCCAGTCCGCGGTGAAGGCGCCGGTGACGAGGCCGTAGGCGGAGCTGAAGCGGTGGCTGAGCACGTACTCGAGGGCGGCGTCCAGCCGCTCCACCAGGGGCCGGCCCACGATCTTCTTGGAGAGCCAGGAGCGGTCCCCGGTGAGGGCGAAGACCTCGGCGGCCGCGAGAACCGCGCTCGCCTCCTGGTCGGTGGCGGTGGTGTTCTTGTCCGCGGAGAGCAGGATGCTCCCCGCGCGGTAGATGCGACCGGCCCGAGGTGCGTTGGCCAGAAACGGGGCAGCGTCCCCGGCCGCGATCCAGTCGTAGAGCTCGCCGTTTGCCCGCTGGTGGGAGAGATGCTCCTCGATCCAGCTCGTGAGGTACTCCCGGCCATAGTAGTAGCGGGTGGCCGGGATGAGGGTCGCGCTGTCCCGAAGCCAGATCTGAGGGTAGATGGTGCCCGCCCCGAAGCCCTTCACCTCCCCCGTCTGCCCGAGGAGCTCCTTGCGGTTGGCCTCAAGGGTGGGGCGGAACTGGTCCTGGAGGGCGTCGAGCGCTCCATCCTCGACCGAGTAGACCGTGTCCCGCGCGTATCCGACCTCGGCCAGGGGCCGGGGGGAGGCCAAAGGAGAGGCCCGGGGAGCGGAGAACGACGCGACGGCGAGCGCGAGAGCGCCGAGCGAGCCCGGCAGGCCGAGGGATCTCATCGCCGGGACGCGCCTCACGTCCGCATTCTAGCGTCCTCGCGGCCGCCCGCCGCCCGGACTCCAGCGGGGGCCGAACCCGGCCTCGGGGACAGGGAGCCGGAGGGGCTCAGCGAAGAAGGCGGAGAGCGGCCTCCGTCAGCGCGTGCACGCTCCGGAGGACCAGCGGGCTCGTCGCAGTGAGGGCGAGGACGGCGGCAAGGGCCCACGCGGCGCGGGGCGGGCGGGGGGGCGGCGTGGCCCCCTCCTTGCTTTCCGTCCGGTCCAGGAGCCGCTTCACCCGAAGGGCGATGGCCGCCCCGTCGTGGAAGGCGCTCGCGGGAAGCGACGCGCGTTGGCCGGGGGGAGCCATGCGCGCGACCTTGACCAGCGCCCCCGCCAGGGCCAGCGCCCGCGACGAGCCGGCCCGGGCGGCATGCTCATCCGCCGCCGCTTCTGCCGCCTCCGTCCACGCCCGGAAGAGGCGGTTACCTATGGGCAGCAGGGCCAGCAGGTCGGGGCAGCAACGGAGGAGGAAGCCCCGGAGATTGTCGCGGGCCAGGAGGTGGCCCTCCTCGTGGGCGAGGACAGCCTCCAACTCCTCACTCGTGAGCCCGGCCAGGACGCTCTCCGCCACGAACAGGCGGGGCCGCCACATCCCGACCACGGCCACCACCGGGAAGCGGTGGGCGATCCGGTACGCGGGGAGAGCGAGGCCGACAAGGTCGAGGGGCCGCGCGCCCCGCAACCAGCCGGCGGCGAGCCGCCGGCCGTCCACCCACGACCGGAGCCCCCGCCTGAGGCCGGTGATGACGAGTCCGGCCGCAGCCACGACCAGCAGGGCGAGACCGGGGCTCACCGTCTCCCCGGCGTCGCGCGGCTCGAGAAGAAGGTAGGCGGGGGCGTAAAAGCCGGCGGCGAAGACGAGCCCGGCCGCGGCGGGGAGGAGACGGAGCGCAAAGAGCGAGCGGGCCTGCCCCCCCGCCTCCCCAGGGGACAACGAGAAGCCCCGGCGCGGCCGGGCCGCGGCCACGGCAAGGGAGCCCAGGCCCCCCATGACCAGGAACGCGGCGAACCCGAGGCTGACGCCAAGCAGGCCGTACATCAAGGCTCCCTTTTCCGCCCCAGCCGCCGCCGCTTTTCCTTCACCAGCCGGTCCAGCTCGTCGAGCAGGAGGCGGTCCCGCTCCCCCACGGCGTCGACGATGCAGGAGAGCACGGGCTGGGCGGCCTGGGCGCCCCCGGCCAGAAGGCTCCCGATCAGGTCGCTCGCCAGGCCCCGTTCCAGCTCCTCCCGGCTCCAGCGGGGCGTGTAGACGTAAGCGCGGCCGGCCTTGCGGCGGTCAAGGACGCCCTTGCGGTGGAGCCGGTCCAGGGTGGTCATGAGGGTCGTGTAGGCGAGGGTGCCCGCGAAGGCGGCCTGCACGTCGCGGACGCACGCTCCTTCCGGCCGCCGCCACAGCTCGTCCATGACACGCCCTTCGAGATGGCCGAGGGGGGAAAGACCACCCGGTCGCCGGAAGGGGTGGACGAAAAACCGGGGGAGCGTCACGGCTCCTGACTCAGCATCAATTCCGGGCCTCGGCCGCCGAGTATATCCGAAGCGAACCGGGGGAGGCCCTAGCGCTGGTCTTCTGTTCGGAAGGCAAAGACCACTCGCTCGCCGGGGCGGCCGCTCAGCCGGAACACCACCGTGTCCGGGGTCGCGAGCACCACCTCGCCCGCCACCACGCGCAGACTGCCCGCCTTGAGGCCCTGGCCACCCAGGTCGAACCGCCACGTCCCCCCCCGGCCGTTAGCGTTCACAAGCACCGCCTCCACGCGGTTGGAACCAGGCCGGACGGGGGCCGTGACCCTCGACGGGCCCGCGCTCGGGAAGAAGGCGTCCGTCCCGTTCAGCACGACCTGGCCCTGTCCGCCCGGGACGGCTAGGTCGCTGATCCAGCCCGCCCCCGGGGGCGGCGGGGCGGAGGAAAAGCACAAGGGGAGGCCGAGGAGGCTTATGGTCACGGGGGAGGAGGTGGCCACGAGACCGCAGTTGTCGGTAGCCACGGCGGTGAGGGCGAAGGTGTCCAAGAGGGCCGCCTGGCAGAGGGAGAACAGCGTGGCGTGGTACGGCGTCGCGGTGCTCGTCCCGAAGTGGACGGTGGCGTGGCCCGACTCCTGGTAGTAGAAATCGACCTTGGCGATGCCGTAAGCGCTGTTGGCGTTGGCGCTGACAGTGACGGGAAGGGGCAGGAGGAGGCCGCCCGTGGGGGAAGTGATCGCGACCGAGGGCGGCGTCGTGTCGCCCGCGCAGGGGTTGAGGGTCGTGGTGGTCGTGCTGGGCAAGGTGGTGGTGGTCGTGCCCGGCACGGTCGTGGTGGTCGTACCGGGCAGGGTCGTCGTGGTCGGGCCCGGCAGGGTCGTGGTGGTCGCACCCGGCAGCGTCGTGGTGGGAGTCCCCGGCACTGTGGTCGTGGTTGCGCCCGGGAGGGTGGTCGTCGACGTTGCCGGATTCGTGGTCGGCAGTGGCCCGGCCAGCGTGCTCGACGGCGAGCCGGCTGTCGTCGTGGTCGGCGGCAGCTGAGAGGTCGGCGTTGCCCCGCCCCCGATTCCCGAGATGCCCCCCACGATCGCCGCCCCTCCGCCCACGACCCCGAGTACGACCCCGGTGGGGAAGCCGCCCACGGCCCCGGTCAGGAAGCCGGTCGGGATCGCGGCCCCCCCTGCCGCCGGAGTGGCCACCACCGACGCATTTTCCAGGAAGGGGGCGATCGGGCCTTTGCGGCAGCTCCCCTCGTCCGGCACCACCTCCGCCACGTATTCGCCCGTTTGCGTTTCCGCAAAGGCCGTGTCCAGCGCCTCAATGTAGTAGCTGAATCGCCGGAGATCGCGCTTGGGCTTGGGAAGAAGGCCGCGATAACAGGGCATGTCTGAGGTGAGGGACACGTAGTACCAGTTCGGGGTGCCCTCGCCGCGGAAGTAGACACGGGCCCGGGCCACGCGGGTGCGCGGTGCGATGCAAGCGGACAGCTTCGGGTACTTCCCGGCCACCACGCAGCCGAGTCCGTTGTGCTCGATGACAAGGTCCTGGCCCGCAGCCGAAGAGGTGACTCCCAACCCGACCAGGAAAATGAGACCGGCGGGCCTCATGGCCTGCGGTGAGGCCTTAAGGCCGGGGCTTGGACGCCTGACGGGGGAGCAGCCAGTAGCGGCCGCCTCCGAGGTCGGCAATCACGTCGTCGATCCGGAAGCGGGGGAGCATGGAGAGCGGACTCGACGCCGAGCGGTCCGATCGACCGGGCAGTGCCTCCCACGCCTCCTGGGTTCCCTCGGGCCGGCAAGCCACGGCAGCTCCTTGGCCGATCGAAAGGTAGACTCGCTTGCGTGCCATGTGAACTTCCTCCGTGTCGAGACGACCACCGTGGTCGCCGCCCTACCCGGAGGTTCGCAAGACCCGTGCCGAGGAGGCCCTGGAAAGGATGGCCTGTAAAGTGTTGTGTCCTATGGCCCAATCCAAGGATACCTCACGACTCCTGGCCCGGCGTCCGAAAAACGGCGCGGAGCCGCCATTTCTCGGCGGCTGGCGAAGGGACAACTCAGCCTTCCCCCGTCCCTTCCCCGGCTCGCTGTCGCGTGAGGTTCCCGAGACCGTCGTACGCCGCATACTTGAAGGCCTCGCCCAGAGTCGGATAGTTGTAGACGATCTGAATGAAATCGTCGAGCGTCCCTTGGAAATGGAGGCAGCTCTGGCCGACGTGGACGAGCTCCGAGGCCATCTCGCCCAGAATGTGGACTCCGAGGAGCTTGAGGTCGACCGGGGAAAAGATCAGCTTCACCAGGCCCGACATGTCGCCGATGATCTGCCCCCGGCTGTTGTTCGGGTAGAGGGCCCGGCCCACGCTGTACGGGATCCCCTTCTCCCGGCAAGACTCCTCGGTCTCCCCGACGGCCGCTATCTCCGGGATGGTGTAGACGGCTATGGGCAAGAGGCTGGAGACCCGCGACTTGTACTTCAGATCGAAGGCATGACACATGGCCACCCGGGCCTGCTCCATGGACGTGGAGGCCAGGGCGGGAAACCCGATCACATCCCCCGCGGCGTAGATATGGGGGACGCTGGTCTGGTAGTGCTCGTTGACCTTCAGGTGCCCCCGGGGTCCCGCGGTCAAGCCCACCCGGTCCAGAGCGAGCTCGGTGGTGGCCCCCATGCGCCCGGTCGCGAACAGCACCCGCTCCACCTCCAGCTCCTCGCCGTTCTTCAACCGGAGCAGAACCTGGGGCCGATCGAGCCGGACCTCCTCTACGCTCTGGCGCAGCACCACGCGGAGCCCCAGCAACTCCATCTGCATGCGGAGTTTGTCCCCGATCTCGGCGTCCAGGAACGGCAGCAGACGCTCCGTCCCCCCCACGAGGGTGACCGCAATACCCATGGCCCGGAACATCGTGGCGTATTCGCACCCGATCACGCCCGCACCGATGACGGCCAGCGAGGTCGGGATCCGGTCCATGTGCAGGATGGAGTCGCTGTCGTAGAGACGGAGGGGGTCCCGGGGGATGCCGTCCGGCCAGTTGGGAGTGGAGCCGGTCGCAATCAGGATCACGGGAGCGCTCAGCAGCTGGTCGGGCTGGCCTTTGACCCGCACCCTCACCGTGTGGGGATCTTCGAAGGACGCCGCCCCCCGCACGAGCTCGATGCGGTGTCGCTCGATGTTGGCCCCGATGAGGCCCCGCAGGGTCCGGACCACCTCCTCCTCCCGATGCATGAAATCACGGACTCCGATGTCCTCTTTTATCGAGTAGTCGACGCCATAGAGACCCCGCTGGCTGAGCCCGGAGAAGTAGAGGGCGGTTTCCCGGAGGGTCTTGCTGGGAACGGTTCCGGTGTTGACCCCCGCGCCGCCCAGGTAAAGATCCTTCTCCACCAGGGCGACCCTCTTGTCGAAGTAAGCGGCTTGGGCGGCGCCTTTTTCTCCGGCCGGGCCCGAGCCGAGCACTACGAGGTCGAATGTATCTGGAGACATGGCGATAGAATCTACCCCGGGAGGGGCCTTGCTCAAGCGCCTTTTCGCACTGGTCGTCCTCTTGACCCTCGCGGGGGCCGCTCTTTACTACTATTGGGGTCTGCCCTCAGGCGACCAAGCCCGCCTGGGCGCGGTGGGCCATCGGCTCCAAGAGGCCAAGGTCACCGCTTCGGTCCGGGCCGCCCTGGCCCTAAACCGAAACCTCAAGCCCTACGCCATCGAGGTCGCCACCGAGAACGGGGTGGTCACGCTTCGGGGGCAGGTTCCGGCGCCGGACCTGAGCGAGCTGGCGGGCCGCGTCGCGGGGGCGGTCCCGGACGTGGTTCAGGTTGTGAACCACCTCCAGGTGGCCGCGGGACCGGCCGCCGCCTCCGGCCCCGAAGCGCGCTCCATCGGCGAGAGTCTGGACGACCGGTCGCTCGAGGTGGAGGTCCGATTCGCCCTCTCCCTCCGGCGGGAGCTCGGGGGGACGGATATCACGGTGAGCGTCTTCCGTCGCCAGGTCACCCTGAGCGGGGAGTTGGCCCGAGGGGCCCAGCGCGACGTCGCCCTGGAGGCGGCCCGGGCCGTACCGGGGGTGTCCGGGGTGACGGACAACATTAAGGTCCGCGGCGAGGCCACGCCGGGGGGCCGCCGCAGCGCCGAGAGCGCGATCCGGGCCAACCCCAACCTGGCCCCCTATGGCCTCAAGGTGGAGGAAGAGAGGGGCAAGCTCGTCCTCCGGGGCCGCGTCCGGACGGGGGCCGAGAAGGACCTGGCGGGCCTTCTGGCCCGCGAGGGGGCAGGTGGTCCAGTTGAAAACGCTTTGCAGATCATGCCGAGATAGGTTTAGACTTACCTTCTGTTTTCGCCTGGCATCGCTAAGGGGGGTCTTCATGAGCGGACGGTTTACGGCCTTGGCACTGGGTGGCCTTTTGGCCCTGACGGGACCCTGTTGGGCAGATGGAGCTTCCGGTGACCCAGCCGACAAGAAGGACGCC
>DATMQU010000392.1:0-7476 GCA_035566715.1 Vicinamibacteria bacterium | reverse complement strand
ACAAGGCCGGGCTCACCTTCGCCGCCGGCCTCCGCTCCATCCTGCGCCAGGACCCCGACATCGTCATGGTGGGCGAGATCCGCGACCTCGAGACGGCCCATGTGGCGTTCCAGGCGGCACAGACCGGCCACCTCGTCCTCTCGACCCTCCACACCAACGATGCCCCCAGCGCCATCACCCGCCTCGTGGAGATGGGCATTCCGGCCTACGTCGTCTCCTCCTCGGTGTTGGCGGTCCAGGCCCAGCGCCTGGTGCGCCGTCTGTGCGAGTGCAAGGTCGTCCGCGACGACGGCACGGCCACGTCCAAAGGGTGCGAGGCCTGCCGGTTCACCGGGTTCAAGGGGCGGATGGGCGTCTACGAGCTGATGCGGGTCACGCCCCGGGTGCGCAGCGTGTTGATCGCCCGCGGGTCCGACGATGTGGTCCGGCGGGCCGCCCAAGCCACGGGGATGCGGAGCATGTACAAGGACGGCCTCCGGAAGGTGGCCCGCGGCCTCACCACCGAGGAGGAGGTACGGCGGGTGGTCCCGCCCGACGAGGTAGATGACACCGAAGCTGCCGCGGAAGCGGTTGCCGTGGCCATCCCCGCCTCGCTCTCTCCCGACACCGCCTCCGAGAAGCCCGTCCGCGTCCTCGTCGTGGACGACGACCCCGCGCTGCTCGAGGTCCTGCGGGAGATCCTGGAGGGCGAGCGCTACGCGGTGAGCACGGCCAGCAACGGGGTCGACGCGCTGGCGAGCGTGTACCTGGAACGACCCGATCTCATCCTCACGGACCTCAAGATGCCGGGGATGGACGGCCTCGAGTTGCTGAAGAGGCTTCGGCACGACCTTTCGACGTGCCAAATCCCGGTGGTGTTCCTGACCATGGTGGAGAGCCTCGACGCCGAGGCCCACGCCCTCGATCTGGGCGCCGATGACTACATCAGCAAGCCAGTGCAGAAGGGGAGGCTGCTCTCCCGTGTGCGCCGCGCGCTCTTCCGGGCGCACCTGATGCGGTCGGCACCCTGAGGGTGGAATGACTACTTCCACCTGACCCGGGCGGAGAGTTCGAGTGGGAGCCAGATCCTCTACCGAAGGGCCGTTCGTCCCGTCTCCGGGGTGACGACCCGGTCAAGGACTCTGGCTGGTCCCTTGAGCCTCTAGCTGGCCGCCCGCTCGACCAGAGCCAGGCGCGAGGCGCTGGCATACACCCGATTCCTGCCGTTCCTCTTGGCCTCGTAGAGGGCGTTGTCCGCACGGGCGACCAGGCTCAGACCGTCGGCGTCGGAGCCGGCCAGGGCGGCCACCCCGGCGCTGGTGGTGACGTTGACCATGGCCGATCCCACGCGAACGGGCGACGCTCCCACCGCTTTCACCAGCCGCTCCGCGGCCTTCACCGCCCCCGCCTGGTCAGCGTAGGGGAGAAGCGCGACAAACTCCTCTCCGCCGTAGCGGAAGAGAACGTCTCCCTCCCGCAGCTCGCCCGCGACAGTCTTCGCGAAGGCGCGGAGAACCTCGTCCCCCCCGTGATGACCGTGGGTGTCGTTGATCTTCTTGAAGTGGTCGATGTCGAGCACGACCACGCCGAGCGCGCTGCCGTATCGGCGGGCACGCGCCGTCTCCTGGACCAGGGCCTGGTCGAAGGACCGGCGGTTGGGGACGCCGGTGAGGGCGTCGGTCCTGCTCTGGCACTCGAGCTCATGCAGCAGCCGCTTGTTCTCGTCGCGCAGGCGCTTCTTCTCCACCGCGCGCTCCACCGTGAGGATCACTTCGTCGGCACTGGCGGGAGGCTTGGTGAGGTAGTCATGAGCGCCGAGCCGCAGGGCCCGCACCGCGCTGCTCATGTCCTGGGCATGGGCGCCGGTCAGGATGATTACCTCTACGGAGAGGCCAAGGCGCTTCACCGCGGCCAACACCCCGAAGCCATCCAGCTCGGGCATCTTCAGGTCCGTGATGATGACGTCGTAGCTGCCCTTGGAGAGGGTGTGCATGGCGGTCTGGCCGTTGTCGGCCTCATCGACGCTGAACCCGGCGGCCTTGAGATGCTTACTCACGACCGTTCGGACCAGTCGGGAATCGTCCACGACGAGAACGCTGCCGCGACTCACCGCCTGCTTGCCGCCGACCTGACCTTGCTCGCCCATGTGCCCTCCTGCCCTTCCCTAAGAGCAAGGGGGGTGCCACACAGGATGCGATCAGTTACTCCATTAGAATGTGGCAGTTACAGCCAACTCCACATGCCGGGAGCTCGATTGGCTCGGGAGAAACTCCGCATCGCCCGGGCGATATTCCTACCTCCCTCAGCGCTGGCCTCGGGTGTGATGTCGACAAACCCCCGGATTCAAACCGGCCATTACGGGGGGGTGTCCACCGACCCTGCCCCCTGAGCCGGGGCCCAGTGCGAGTGGCTGTGAGCCATTCCGGGAGGTGATCTCGGAGCGCTTGGTCGCGGGAAGAAACGCGATCGTGATCTTCCAGGACCTGCTCGACGAGCACGGCTCATGAGCGCCGGTATCGTGACGGAGGTCTACCGGCTGGCCTGCATCGGATTGCCTCTCTGGTTGTCTTCGAGGATTGCCCCGTCGTACGCTCTCTCCAGAGCCGCCACGTCCAGCTTCCCCATCTTCATCATCGCGGCCACCACAGCTTGCACCTTCTTGGGGTTCTTGTCGCTCATCAATTCGATGAACCGCTTCGGAACGATCTGCCATGAAAGGCCGAACTGATCCGTGATCCAGCCGCACTGCCTCGGAGTGGCGCCGGCCTTGACGAGTTTTTCCCAGTAATCGTCAACCTCCCTTTGACCCTCGCAAGCGACGAAGAGCGAGAAGCCTTCGGAGAAGCTGAAATGTGGACCACCGTTGTAGCCCATGAAGCGCTGTCCCCCGACGACGAATTCAGCCGAGGTGACCGGGCCATCCTTGCCGCCCCGAGCGACGCTCTTGACCTCCGAGTCCGGGAACGTGGCGGTATAGAACTCGATGGCGGCTTCGAGCTGGTCATTGAACATCAGGAACGGCGTCACTCTGCTCATCGCGATTTCTCCCTGTTTCGTTTGTTGAGATCGTGCCCGGCCACCTCGAGGAGTTTGGCGACCGTTCTCCCGACCTATCGTGGCCCGCCGATCCAACCTCGTCGCGCATCGCAACTTTACGCCGGGCCATGTCGGATGGAGCCCCTGCCGGCGAGCCGTGGCAGCCCTTCCAACGGAAACAGATAGCCCTTGGACCTGAGCAAGAGCTCTAAGGACGATGTGGCCGGCCTAGATCATGCCTTCCAGCCGGACGTAGCTCGCTTCCATGCCGTGCTCCATGCCGGTAGCGAGCATGGCAGCCCGCGTTTCGGCATCGGGCAGGGTCATGCGCAGTGTCATCAACGTTCCTTCGCCGTCGGGATCGAACGTCGTTTCCACGCGGTTGTCCGGCGTCGCATTGGGCAAGTGCATCCGCTCCACATGAACGAGCCTGGTGTAAGGCTTCAGTTCCAGGTATTCGCCCGTGACATAGAATCCGCCGCCGGTGCCGTTCGTCCACTCGTAGCGGATCTTCCCGCCCGGCCGCGCCTCGTTGATGCAGACGGGCATCGTCCATCCATCAGGGCCGAGCAACCATTTCTGGATCAGCTTCGGCTCCGTGTGGGCACGGTAAACCGCCTCCGGTGGCGCAGCGAAGCGCCTGGTCACGACAACATGTCGATCCCCTTCGGTCTTGAGGGTCATCTTGCTCATTTGATGTCCTTTCCACCTTCAGGCTTCATATCGGCCAGAATCTCGTCCAGCCGGTCGTAATTTCGAGCCAGTGCTTTCCGCAGCATCGCAAGCCACTGATCGATGGTTTCCATACCAGCCTTTGCCAGCCGACAAGGGCGCTTCGCCCCCTCGACTCGACGGACAATCAGGCCCGCGCCTTCGAGGACTTTCAGGTGCCGGGAGATTGCGGGCTGTGTCATCTCGAAGGGCTCTGCCAGTTTCATCACCGTCGTTTCACCCAGCGCGAGACGGGCCAGGATCGCCCTACGCGTTGGGTCAGACAGGGCGGAGAAAGCAGCATCAAGGCTCGGCACTGCCCTTCTATTCATAACTAACATATTATATAACCCATCAGTTATGTCAAGGAAAAAGATCTGGAGAAGCTAAGTCCGGGGCTCTTTAGGCTCGGCCCCCACTTCTTGAGCGCTAACGGAGGAGCCCAAGCCTACACCAACAGAGGCGACTGCTGCGATCCGCTGGGTCAGCCCCGGTTTAGGGTTGCGCTGCGCGATTGTCCGGGTCCCACTCGAAGGCCGGACCCCACGCAAAGACTAGCACCCGCGTTGGCTCCCACCGGGCCTCTCAGCTTGCGCTTGGAGGCTCGATCAGTTCCACAAGAACCTGTGGGATCTCTTTGAAGGGCCGTCGGTCGTCGGAAGTCGGCTGCCGGAGAGGGTCGGGTTCGGTTTCGCGTTCCGAGGGGACGGGCCACGGCCCGGCCTTGTATACTGGCCCTCAAAGGCACCAACAACATGAAGGCTCCCGCCTCCAGTCCGTTAGGGACCAGCCGAACCGGAGAGGAGAACAAGGGCCGGGTTCTGCTCGTGGACGATCAGCCCGAACTCCTGGAGATCATGAGCCATGAGCTGCGCGAGGCCGGTTTCTCGGTCGAAACCGCTTCCGACGGTAACGAGGCCCTCGCCCGCATCCGGTTGCGCCCGCCCGAAGTCGTGGTCGCCGATGTCGAGATGCCGCGCATGAATGGCCTTGAGCTGTGCCGCCGGGTGCGGGCCGCGGGCCACGACGAGATTCCGTTCCTGTTCTGCTCTGGCCTCGGCGCGCCGGGGGCCCAGTTGGAGGGCCTACAGGCGGGTGCCGACGACTACATCATCAAGCCCGCCCGGCCGGACGAGCTGATCCTCAAGCTCAGGCGCCAGGTAGAGCGCGTGCGCAAGCTGCGCGCGGCGGCCAGAGCGGCCGGAGCGCCCTTGAATGCGGCCGAGCTGGCCGCGATCGAGGCCCGGATTCGCAGTGGCGTGGGAGTCGTCCCCCTCGGGCGTTTCGAAGTCCGTGGAATCTTGGGACGGGGCTCGATGGGTACCGTCTTCCGGGCTTGGGACGTCAAGCTCGAGCGTTGGGTGGCCATTAAGACCGTGCGGGCCGGCACCGGCATGTCGGGTTTCTGGGACGACGACCTGGTGCGCCGTCTCGTGTCGGAAGCAGCCATGGTCGCCCGCTTCAATCATCCACACGTGGTAGCGGTGTACGACGTTGAGGACGCGGCCGATGCGGCATATTTCGTGATGGAATTCGTGGAGGGCGCCAGCCTCCAAGAGCTGTTGCGAAACTCGCGCCGGCTCGGCCCCGAGCTGGCCGTGCCCCTCCTCGTGGCCCTCGCGAGCGCGCTCGCCGCGGCCCACGCGATCAATCTGCTGCACCGCGACGTCAAGCCGGGCAACGTGCTGCTGAGTCGCGACGGAGCGATCAAGCTCACTGATTTCGGGATCGCCTCCTTCGTCGCCTCCCGGATGCACGGGGGCGTGTTCGGCACACCGGGGTATATTCCGCCGGAAGCACTGCGGGGCGAGGCCGTGGACCAGCGGGGCGACCTGTTCGCGCTGGGAGCCATCGCTTGGCGCTGCCTCACCGGACGGCCCGCGTTCGAGGGAGGCACGCCCGCCGACATCCTGACGAAGACAATGAACGCCCGCAAGCCGAACTTGCGCGAGTCCGGGGCCGAGATACCGCACGAGTTGGAGGCTATTGTGGCGGGTCTGCTCGAGCCCGACCCCAACAAACGCATCGGGGACGCGGCCCTCCTGGCCGACGAGCTCTCCCGGATGTCGGCTTTCTGGGGCTGGAAATGGACAATGCCCGCCCTGAGCGGGTCGGGAAGCGCACCTCTCGAGGCTTCCTCCGATGTCCCCCACGCCCAGTTGTTCGCTACCCTGAAGCCAGGGACGCACGGCCCGGGATGAAGAGGGCTTCGGCCACCTCATCGACTCTGGGGGAGATTGCCCCAACACCCTGTAGGGTCGTGTTCATCGGAGCGCATTACAAAGCGCCGCCCGTCAGTCTCTGCTCGATCGCATCGCCGGGTGGGGGTTCGCGTACAATCAAGCGCTCCGATCACTCGAGCCGTGTGGGGCTCGGGTGCAGAGGTTAGGCGGGAGCGTGGCTGAAGACTCCAATCCGCCGGCGCTTTCCCAGGCTGGTCTGATGGCCCAGCTTGAGGGAGAGGTCGCGCGAGTGCGGCGCCTAGGCGGGTTTCTTTCCCTGGCGCTCGCAGGTCCGCCTAAGAATCGGCCGGGCAAGACCCTGGCCTTAGACGTGGCCCGCCTCCGGGAGCGGGCCCGGCTCCACGACACTCTCGGCTGGTATGCTTCGGACCTCCTCGCGATCGTATTACCCGGGAACGACCTTCAACAGGCGGTGAGCGCGGCACAGCGCCTGCTCTTCTCGCCTGAAAGCGGCGCGACGGAGCCCCTGGCGGTTGGCGTGGCCACCGTCTACGGCGAGGTGGAGGGCGGCGCGGAGGCTCTACTTCAGGCCGCCCAGGAGGCCCATGGCCAGGCCGGGCCCGGCGAGGTCAAGCCCAGCGCAACGCTGAAGGGCCAGCCGCGGGTGCTTGTCGTCGATGACGACACGACGTTCGCCCAGGCGCTGGCCGACACCTTGCTCGAGCTAGGTTGGGAAGGGCACCCCTGCTCCGACTACCGAGATGCCCTCGAGCGGGTGAAGAGCCAGCCCTACGACGCCCTCTTTCTGGACGTGGTGATGCCCGGGAGGAGTGGGCCAGAGATCCTCGCGGAGTCTTTCCGCCGTCACCCAAAGCGTCCCGCCGTCCTTATGAGCGGCCAGGACGTCGATCAAAGGGCGATCCTGGATGCCCTGGCGTTGGGCCCCGTGATCTTCGTGCGCAAGCCGCTCTCCCGGGAAGACATCGTCTCCGCTCTCCAGCTGTTCCGTTCCCTGCTTCCCGGATCCGTGCGCCGCCAGCGTTCCTGACGGGCGCTCCCGGCGAAGTCACGCGACACCTTGCCCGGGGCGGAGGGGGTCGGAGCAGAAGGGGCGATCCGCGGTTACAGAGCACGGAGAAGCAACTCTCAGCACTCCAGAAAACAGAAGAGACGCAGACCCTGGCCACCCGGGAGTTGAGGAGCGCCGGGAGGCACCCTCGGCCCCGGAAAATGCCCGAAGCTCGGCGGTGGCCCGGGGATTGCCCGGCCGGATCTCAAGCACCTTCTGGAACATCGAGGCCGCGCGCACGTCGAGGCCGCGATCCTTGTAGAAGCCTCCCAGCGCCAACCAGGCGTCCGGGCAACTGGGATCTTCCGCCACGATCTCCCGCAGCTCGACTTCACCCGCCCGCAGCGAAGCGGGGTTCTTCAGCATGGCCCGCGCCCGCAACAACCGGGCGCGGGATCGGGTCCTCCCCGTGGTGCGCGGGACAAGAGTCTCTCGGAGTCGGCGTCCTCGACGTGCCGTTCACGCTTCCCGCGGCGGCCGCCAAACGTCGGCGGGGGT
>DATMQU010000391.1:0-6217 GCA_035566715.1 Vicinamibacteria bacterium | reverse complement strand
CGGGAGCTTCACCCGGTCCTTCACTCTGCCCAACGTGGTGGACACCGAGAAGATCAAGGCCGAGTACAAGGATGGCCTGCTGAGGATGACCCTCCCCAAGAAGGACGAGGCGAAGCCCAAGCAGATCTCCATCAACGTGGCCAAGTGAAGCGGCCAAAACCGAAGAAGAGCGGGGCCCGGCCGCGGGCTAAGGGGCGGTCCGCCGCCCCCGCCCGGCCGGCTCCCGCTCGCGCTCATCGCTCCGGAGGCAGACCCATGCCAAACGTGAGACCCCTGCGGGATCGGGTCCTCCTGCGCAGGCTGGAGGAATCGGAACAGAAAGTGGGCGGGATCATCATCCCCGACACCGCCAAGGAGAAGCCCCAGAAGGCCGAGGTGGTGGGGGTGGGATCGGGGAGGATCCTGGAGGACGGCACCCGGGTTCCCCTCACCTTGAAGCCCGGAGACAAGGTTCTGGTCGGTAAGTGGTCGGGGACGGACGTCAAGATCGACGGTGAGGAGTACCTGATTCTCAAGGAGGACGAGGTCCTCGGGATCCTTCAATGAGCAAGCGGTGCCCGGGCCACGCCTTTGGCGTCCCCCGCCCGGGCGGGGCGGGCACCGGCTCCTAGGCAGAGACACTCTCTCGGAGGAACTGGGAATGGCGAAAGACATCGTTTACCGCGAGGACGCGCGGGCTGCGGTCCTGAAGGGCGTCAATGCCCTGGCCGACGCCGTTAAGGTGACGCTCGGGCCCAAGGGCCGGAATGTCATCCTCGACAAGAAGTTCGGCTCCCCCACCATCACCAAGGACGGGGTCACCGTGGCCAAGGAGGTGGACCTCAAGGACCCCATGGAGAACCTGGGGGCCCGCATGGTTCGCGAGGTGGCCAGCAAGACGAGCGACGTGGCGGGGGACGGGACCACCACCGCCACCGTCCTCGCCCAAAGCCTTTTCCGCGAGGGGATCAAGAACGTCACCGCCGGGGCCAACCCCATGGAGTTGAAGAAGGGGATCGAGAAGGCGGTGGCCCTGGTCGTGGAGGAGCTCAAGAAGCTGAGCAAGCCGGTGAAGGGCAAGATGATCGCCCAGGTGGGCACCATCTCCGCCAACAGCGACGAGACCATCGGCGGCATCATCGCCGAGGCCATGGAGAAGGTGGGCAAGGACGGCGTGATCACGGTCGAGGAGTCCAAGACCATGGAGACGGTCCTGGAGGTGGTGGAGGGGATGCGCTTCGACCGCGGCTATCTCTCCCCCTACTTCGTGACCGATCCCGAGCGGATGGAGGCCGTGCTCGAGGATCCCTATCTGCTCATCTACGAGAAGAAGATCTCGAGCATGAAGGACCTGCTTCCCGTGCTGGAGAAGATCGCCCAGCAGGGCAAGCCCCTGCTGATCGTGGCCGAGGAGGTGGAGGGCGAGGCCCTGGCCACCCTCGTGGTCAACAAGCTCCGGGGCACCTTAAGGGCCGCGGCCGTGAAGGCCCCCGGCTACGGCGACCGCCGCAAGGCCATGCTGGAGGACATCGCCACCCTCACCGGGGGCAAGGCCATCACGGAAGACCTCGGCATCAAGCTCGAGAGCATGAAGATCGAGGATCTGGGCCGGGCCAAGAAGGTCGTCATCGACAAGGAGAACGCCACCATCATCGAGGGTGCGGGCAAACCCCGGGACATCGAGGGCCGGGTGAAGCAGATCCGGACCCAAATCGAGGAGACCACCTCCGACTACGACCGCGAGAAACTGCAGGAGCGGCTGGCTAAGCTGGTGGGCGGGGTGGCGGTGATCAAGGTGGGGGCGGCCACGGAGACGGAGATGAAGGAGAAGAAGGCCCGGGTGGAGGACGCCATGCACGCCACCAAGGCCGCGGTCGAGGAGGGCATCGTGCCCGGCGGTGGAGTGGCCCTCCTCCGCTCCGTGCCCGCCCTGGACAGGGCGCTTCAGGACAAGAGCCTCGCCCACGGCGTGCGGGTGGGCATGGAGACGGTGCGGCGGGCTCTGGAGGAGCCGCTGCGCTGGATCGCGAACAACGCGGGCCACGAAGGCAACATCGTGGTGGGCAAGGTGCGGGGGATGGACTCGGAGATGGGGTTCAACGCCCAGAACGACAAATTCGAGAACCTGATTGACGCCGGCGTCATCGACCCCACGAAAGTCGTGCGCTGCGCCATCCAGAACGCCTCCTCGATCGCGGCCCTGATGCTGACCACCGAGGTCGTGGTGGCGGAGATCCCGGAGAAGAAGAAGGAGCCGCCGATGCCCGCGGGCGGCATGGACGACTACTGAGGACCCATGGCCGATGGGCCCCGGAAAACTGCCTTTCCGGGACCCCCGCCGGCCGGGGGAGTGACGTAGGCAGAGGACGCCCCGGCCGCTGGAGCGGACACCTCCGGGTGTTCGGTGAGGGGGGTTGGGTACAACTTTTTACTCGCTCCGAACGTAACTTAGGGAGAAGGACGCGCATCCCGGAGCGGGCTGGGCCGGGTCAGGCCACGAACAGTCGTTCGGGACATCTTCCCCGTTCTCTGGTTGGGTACGGTTTTTGCTTGCATTTTGAGGGGTTAGACCTGCGGCTCGGGAATTTTCCCGGTGGGAAACCGATAAAGACGAGTAGGAGCCCCGCGGGTCGGACCCTTCGTAGCTCCCCGCAGAGGGGAGGGAGAGAAGAGCTTCGATGAACACGCGCACCAAAGCGATCGCCTCGTTCTTCTCCGTGGCCATGGCCGCCATGCTGCTCGGCGCCTTGGTCACGACCCAGATCCAGAGGCCGGAGACGGCCATGGCCCGGCCCCCCGAGGCCGCGGTGTCCACCGACGTTCCCTCCCGGGCCACCGGTGCGCTCACCCTCGACACCTTCCGGGACATTGCGCGTCGCGAGACGCCGGGGGTCGTGAACATCAACACCCGCAAGGTCGTCAAGCGGCAGCGCTTCCAGGATCCCTTCCGGGACTTCTTTGGGGACGACATGATGGACCGCTTCCTCCCCCGAGGGGGCAGCGGCAACGAGCGCCAGACCCAGACCAGCCTGGGTTCGGGCTTCATCATCGAAAAGGACGGGCACATCCTCACCAACCGCCACGTGGTCGAGGGCGCGGACCAGATCTCCGTCACCCTCAGCAGCGGGAAGACTTACGAGGCGAAGCTCGTGGGTAAGGACGCGCGGACGGACGTGGCCCTGCTCAAGATCGAGCCCAAGGAGGGGCTGACCACCCTGGAGCTCGGCGACTCGGACCAGATCGACGTCGGGGAGTGGGTGATGGCGGTCGGGAACCCGTTCGGCCTCGGGGGCAACAGCGTGACGGTGGGGGTCATCTCCTTCAAGGGGCGGGCCCTGGCCCTGGGTGTGCAAGGCACGACCGTGGACATGATCCAGACCGACGCCGCCATCAACCCCGGCAACTCCGGGGGCCCGCTTCTGAACACGCGCGGCCAGGTGGTGGGGATCAACACCCTGATCATCACGGGGGGCGAGCACCAGTCGTCGGGGGTGGGTTTTTCGGTGCCCATCAACGTGGCCCGCGAGATCCTTCCCCAGCTCCGCGACAAGGGCAAGGTCACCCGCGGCTGGCTGGGGATCCAGATCCAGTCCGTGGACGAGGACATGGCCAAGAGCCTGAAGATGAAGGAGGGCAAGGGCGCCATCATCAACCAGCTCACGCCGGGCGGGCCGGCGGAGAAGGCCGGGCTCAAAGCCGAGGACGTGATCGTCACCGCGGACGCCCGCAAGATTCAGGACAACGGAGACCTCTCGCGCTACATCGCTTCCAAGCCGCCCGGGACCACCGTACACCTGGGCCTGTTGCGGGGCGGGGAGGAGAAAGCGCTCTCCGTGACCCTCGGCACCTTCCCGGACGAACCCGGGGAGGCGGAGGCCGCAGAGGGCCGCAAGGGCAAGCTGGGCATGACCCTCCAGGACCTGAACCCCAGCCTGGCCGAGCGGCTGGAGCTCCCGCGGGGGACCAAGGGTGTGGTGGTGCGGGACGTCGAGGCGGGCGAGGCCGCGGAACAGGCCGGCCTCAAGAGGGGGGACGTGATCGTGAGCGTCAACGGGAGCCCGGTGACGGGGGTTGACGAGTTCGAGCAGGCCATCGAGGCGGCCCGCAAGGAGGGCGTCGCGCGCCTGCGCGTGCGGGACTCCGGCGGTTTCCGGTTCGTGGTCCTGAAGGTGTCGTGAAGGAGCAGGAACCTCACCCAGAAGGGAGGCATCCCATGGCTAGAAAGAAAGGTGTCGTGGATCGCGAGCGGTACGACGTGCTCAAGGGCATGCTCGAAGAGCGGCGGAGCGAGATCCAGCAGAAGCTCCGCTCCCTCCGGGAGACCCTGCCCGCCGAGATCGCCGAGGTCAAGGACGCCGAGGAGCAGAGCGTCGACGACTTCGTGCAGGAAGTGGACTTCGCCCTCATGGAGATGAAATCGCAGACGTTGAGCAAGATCGACGAAGCCATCCAGCGCCTGGAGAGCGGCACTTACGGGTCGTGCGCGGAATGCAGTTCTGAGATCGCGGAGGCCCGCCTCAAGGCCCTGCCCTTCGCCGCCCTTTGCCGGAGCTGCCAGGAGCAGGAGGAAAGCAAGAGCGAGGCCGAGCGCGAGGCCCGCGCCTTCGCGCGCTTCCAAAAGGAGTTCTCGGTGGCCGTCCGCTGACCGGGAGAAACCGAATGAGCGAGACCAAGGACGACCGTACGCCGGACTTCGAGTCCGCCGGCGTCCACGAAGTGAACCTCTCGGACGTGCCGCGGGAGCTGGCCATCCTGCCCCTGCGCGACACCATCCTGTTCCCCCACGCCATCCTGCCCCTGGCGGTGGCGCGGGAGAGCTCGGTGGCCCTCGTGCATGAGGCGGTCCGCGACCGCAAGGTCATCGGGGTGGTGACCCAGCGGGACCCCACCATCGATGATCCCGTGGAGAGCGACCTCTACCGTGTGGGCACCCTCACCCACATCCACAAGATGTTCAAGTTCCCGGACGGATCCCTGCGCCTGGTCGTGCAGGGCATCCAGCGCTTCTCCCTCCTGGGGGTGACCCAGTACCGGCCCTTCATCAAGGCCGGCATGGAGCTGCTGAAGGACGTCGTGCCTCCCCCCCAGGAGGTCGAGGTGCGGGCCCTCGCCCAGAGCGTGCAGGGGCTCTTCCAGCGGGTGGTGGAGCTCTCCCCCACCCTGTCCGACGAGCTGCAGACCCTGGCCGCCAACATCCAGGACCCGGCGCGCCTGGCCGATTTCATCGCCGGCAGCATCCCCTCCCTGAACACCGCCCAGAAGCAGGAGTTCCTGGAGATCCTCGACGTGCGGGTGCGGCTCGACCGCATCAACAAGGTGCTGGTCAAGGACCTGGAGGTGCTGGAAGTCGGCAGCAAGATCCAGAGCCAGGTCAAGAGCGAACTCCAGAAGAACCAGCGCGAGTACTACCTGCGCGAGCAGATGAAGGCCATCCAGAAGGAGCTGGGGGACGGCGACGACCAGCAGCGGGAGTACAACGAGCTCCGGGAGAAGGTCGAGAAGGCGGGCATGCCGGAGGACATCAAGAAGGAGGCCCTGCGCGAGCTGGACCGCCTCACCAAGATGTCCCCCGCCGCCGCCGAGTACACGGTGGCCCGCACCTACCTGGACTGGCTGGTGGCCCTGCCCTGGAGCCGGCGCACGGAGGCCGAGATCGACCTCGCCAAGGCCAAGGAGGTCCTGGACAACGACCACTACGACCTGGAGAAGGTCAAGGACCGGATCCTGGAGTACCTGGCCGTGCGCAAGATGAAACCGGACCTCAAGGGGCCCATCCTCTGCTTCGTGGGACCCCCGGGGGTGGGCAAGACCAGCCTCGGCAAGTCCATCGCCAGCGCGCTGGGCCGCAAGTTCGTGCGCATCAGCCTGGGCGGCATGCGGGACGAGGCGGAGATCCGCGGCCACCGGCGGACGTATATCGGAGCCCTGCCCGGACAGATCATCCAGGGCCTACGCCGGGCCGACAGCAAGAACCCCGTCTTCATCCTGGACGAGGTGGACAAGATCGGGCTGGACTTCCGGGGCGACCCCTCGGCCGCCCTCCTCGAGGTCCTGGACCCCGAGCAGAACAACACGTTCACCGATCACTACCTCGAGGTGCCGTACGACCTGTCCAAGTTCATCTTCATCACGACGGCCAACGTCGAGGACACGATCATCCCGCCGCTCCGCGACCGTATGGAGATCATCCGTCTCCCCGGTTACACGGAGGACGAGAAGATGCACATCGCTCGTGGCT
>DATMQU010000390.1:0-4079 GCA_035566715.1 Vicinamibacteria bacterium | reverse complement strand
GGCCGAGAACGTTCCCGCCCAGGCCGACCTCGTCGTGATCGGCAACGCCCTTTCCCGGGGCAACCCCGAGGTGGAGGCGGTCCTGGACCGCAAGCAGCGGATGACCAGTCTCCCCGCCCTCCTGGCCGAGGAGTTCATCCGCGGCCGGACCTCGCTCGTGGTGGCGGGGACGCACGGCAAGACCACGACCGCCAGCCTCCTGGCCCTGATCCTCCACCAGGCGGGGCGCGATCCCTCGTTCTTGATCGGGGGCCTCCCCGTGGATTTCGGCCGCAGCTTCCGGCTGGGGGGCGGACCCCACTTCCTGGCCGAGGGAGACGAGTACGACTCGGCCTTCTTCGACAAGCGGCCCAAGTTCGTGCACTACCTCCCCGACGTGGCCGTGATCGGAAACGTCGAGTACGACCACGCCGACATCTACCCGGATCTGGCCGCCGTGCAAACGGCCTTCGTTCGGCTCCTGAACGTGATCCCCCGGCGCGGCCTGCTGGTGGCGGGCGCGGAGAGCCCACCCTTGCGCGAGATCCTCGCCCGCGCGCCGTGCCGGGTGGAGACGTTCGGGATTGGGGGGGACGCCGACTGGCGGGCCGTGAACGTGCGGCCCGGACCCGACGCCTGGCGGTTCTCTCTCCAGCTCCGGGGCCGGGACCGGGGAGAATTCGCCCTCGGCCTTCCCGGCGAGCACAACGTGCGGAACGCGCTGGCCGCGCTCGCGGTGGCGGCGGAGGCGGGGGTTCCGCCGGAGGCCGCCCGCGCGGCCCTGGCCGCCTTCCAGGGCGTGAAGCGGCGCCTGGAGGTGCGGGGCCGGGCGCGGGGGGTGACCGTCTATGACGATTTCGCCCACCACCCCACCGCGGTGCGGGAGACGCTCAAGGCCTTGCGGGCCGCGGGGGGCGGGGGCCGGCTGGTGGCCGTCTTCGAGCCCCGCTCCTACAGCTCGCGCACGAGCGTCTTTCAGGAAGACTTCGGACGGGCCTTCCGGACCGCCGACCTCGTGGTGGTTGCGGCGGCGCACCTTCCCGGCAAGGTTCCCGAGGGCCGCCGTCTCTCGGAGAGCGGGCTCGTGGACGCCCTGCGCGGCCAGGGCACGGAAGCCCGCTTCATCCCCGACGTGCCGGACATCGTGACCGCCCTCTCCGCCGAGCTGCGGGAGGGAGACCGGGTCGTCCTGCTCTCAAACGGCGGCTTCGGGGGGATCCACGAGAAGCTGCTCCGGGCCCTGGAGCGGACCTGATCGGAGCGGTCTGGCCGAAAGCCCAGGCGTCGCGCGCTGGAAGATGCGCCCCCGGTGTGGTATGACTGGGTCCATCAATCCAGCGCTGAGGCGTCGTCGGGTCGTGCACGGTCGCGCGGAGGACACCGGGGGCCGCCCCGCTCCCAAAGGCGCCGGCTAGGCCAAGGGGCTTCGTGCTTCCCCAGGGTGGCCGCGGGCCGCCCCCGACGCCGGCTCTGTCTGCCCGGGCCGGAGGATCTGTTCTCGCAAGGAGGACGGTATGAAATGCCATCTCCTGGCCCTCATCGGCCTGGGAGCGCTCGCGGTTCCCGCCCTGGCCCAAGACCCAACCCAGGGGAAGGATCAAAAGAAGGATCAAAAAAAGGAAGAGGACGTCGTGAAGCGGGAGGAAGTGGTCGTGGTGAGCGCATCGAAGGTGGAGTCCACGCTCATCAACGCCCCCGCGACCATGAGCGTGATCGACGCTGACACCCTCGTCACCAGCCCGGCCCAGAACTACGGCGACCTCCTGCGGTCGGTTCCGGGGCTGAACGTCATCCAGATGTCGGCCCGGGACATCAACGTCACGGCCCGCCAGGCCACCTCGACCCTCACCGACAGCCAGCTCGTGCTTTTGGACGGCCGCTCCATCTACCTGGACTTCTTTGGCCTGGTTCTCTGGGACTTCCTCCCCCAGAGCCCGAACGAGATCAAGCAGATCGAGGTCGTGCGGGGGCCGGCCTCCGCGGTGTGGGGGGCCAACGCCTTGACCGGTGTCATCAACATCATCACCAAGTCGCCCCGGGAGGCCCAGGGACTTGCCGTGAACGTCACCGGCGGCCTGATCAACCGCGACGCGGGTTCACGACAGGGACAGGGGAACGGCTACAGCGGGGGGGCCAACTTCAGCTACTCCCAGGCCCCCTCGGACAAGCTGGCCTGGCGCCTGTCCGCCGGCTACTTCTATTCCGACCCCTACTCCCGGCCCCTGGGTCAGGTCCCCGTCATCCCGAACCCGTCGGACCCGAGCCCCGTGCCCTGCGTCTCCGGCGCGCAGGCCGGCTGCGTGGGCGGCGGGGTCTATCCCTCCGACACCAACGGTTTGGGCTCGTACCTCAACCGGGGCACGAGCCAGCCCAAGGCCGACCTGCGCCTGGACCAGGAGTTTGGCGGCGGCGGCCACATGACGTACCAGGGTGGCTATGCCGGCACCACCGGGATCGTCCACACCGGCATCGGCCCCTTCGACATCCAGAGCGGCTCCAAGCTGATCTACGGGAAGCTGCAGTACACCAAGAGCGCCCTCAAGGTCTCCGCGTTCGGCAACTTCACGGACGCCTCCGCTCCCAACGAGCTGGCCAAGGATCCCTTGGGCAACGCCGTCGTCCTCGGCTTCAAGACCCAGACCTACGACTTCGAAGTCGGGAATTCAAATGTCATCGCGGGCAAGCACATCTTGACCTACGGGGGCAACGCGCGCCGGAACAACTTCAACATCACCCTCGCGCCCAACAGCATGGACCGCAACGAGTTCGGCGCCTACCTCCAGGAGGAGTTCTTCGTCGACAAGTTCCGCCTGGTCGGGGGCGTGCGCGTGGACAAGTTCGGCAACCTGGACAGCGCCTTCTGGTCGCCGCGCGTGAGCTTCATGTACAAGCCCACGCCCGAGCACTCTCTGCGGGTGTCGTTCAATCGCGCCTTCCGCTCGCCCTCCGACATCAACAACTACTTGGACCAGAACATCCTGGCCCCGCGCCCCATCAACCTCTCGCCGCTGGCCCCATTCCTCCCCCCGCCCCTTCAGCCCTTCGTGACGACGCCGTTCTTCCTGACCGTCAACAATTTCGGCAACACCAAGCTCGTCGCGGAGTCGCTGAACGCCTATGAGTTCGCCTACACGGGATCGATCAACCGCAAGACGACCCTCGGGTTCGCGGTCTACCAGAACGACCAGAACAACAGCATCAGCTTCACGAACCTCACCACCATCCCCGTCGCGGACGCCCTCGCCAACGGCCTCAGTTTCTACTCCCCCACGGACCCCGCCACCGGGGTTACCCTCACGGGCCAGCCGCTCACGCTGCCTCCCGTCCTCATGGGGATCCTGGCCCAGATACCGCCGGTGTTCGGGGGGCCGATCCTGCTCCCTAAGAAGGTGAGCAGCTATTTGAACCTGGGGCCCATCCAGCAGCGCGGGGTGGAGGTGTCCGTCGACCACCAGTTCAACCGGGAGGTCAGCGCCTACGCCAACTACTCCTACCAGAACAAGCCGAAGGTGCAGACCCCGGACCCGGGTCAGCTCCCCTACTTCGCGGCCAAGCTCTCCCTTCCCCCCACCAACCGGTTCAACGCGGGCGTCAACGTCAACACCAAGCAGCTCATCGGAAACCTCTCCCTGAACTTCACGGACAAGGCCTTCTGGACGGACGTCCTCGCCCCCGACTTCTCCGGCTACACCGACTCCTTTACGATGGTGAACGCGACGCTCGGCTGGAAATGGGCGGAGGGGAAGGTCGTGACCAGCCTCAAGGGGACCAACCTCCTGAACAAGACCATCCAGCAGCAGGTGTACGGCGACATCCTGAAGCTGGGCCTCGTCTTCGAGGTTCGCATCTTCACCAAGTGATGGGCTCTTGCAGAGGCCCCCGGGGAGCGGCGCCCCGGGGGCTTTTTTTCTGGGTGACGGTCCTTGACGCCCCCTGAAGCCTCCCCGCGCACGCTGGCCGTCATCGACATCGGCTCGAACTCCGGCCGGGTGGTGGTCTATCGCTACCAGGCGGGCGGCCACCTGCAGATCCTGGCCGGGAGCCGCGCCTCCCTGCGCCTGATCCACGACCTGGACCAGAGCCACCGCCTGACCAAGGAG
>DATMQU010000389.1:0-5346 GCA_035566715.1 Vicinamibacteria bacterium | reverse complement strand
GCGCTTCTTCGAGGAGAACGCGGGGCTCTTGGTGGAGGTGGGCGGGCGCTTGTCCGAATGCCTCCGCTCGGGGGGCAAGGTTCTGGCTTTCGGAAACGGGGGGTCCGCCGCCGATGCCCAGCACCTGGCCGCGGAGCTGGTGGGCCGCTTCCTGCGCGAGCGGCCGGGACTCCCCGCCCTCGCCCTGACCACCGACTCCTCGGTCCTCACCGCCATCGGCAACGACCAGGGCTACGAGGCAGTCTTCCGCCGGCAGGTGGAGGCTCTGGGCCGCCCCGGGGACGTGGCCATCGGCATCAGCACCTCCGGCCGGTCGCCCAACGTGGTGGAGGCCCTGCGCGCGGCCCGCTCCCGCGGGCTCCTCACCGTCGGTCTGACCGGCGGCGGCGGGGGGCGCCTGGGGGGGCTCGTCCACTACCTTATCGACGTGCCCCACCACGAGACCCCTCGCATCCAGGAGGTCCACGGTGTGGTCGTCCACATCCTGTGCCAGATGGTGGAAGAGGCGATGACCCGCTGATGCGCCCGCCTCCCCGTCCGCGGCGCGCCCCGCGCATTGTCCCCCTGGACCTGGCGGGCGTGCGCACCTACCCCCTGTCCCGCCGCCGGAGCGGGGTGGCGCTCGGCGACTTCGCCCGTCCCCACGCGCGGGGGGGCACCGTGGGCGCGTTCCTGCAGGGGCTCCCCCGAATCCTGGGGGCGGCTACCCTGAGGGCGCTCGCCGCCGACATACTCCGGGCCCGGGTCCGCGGAAAGCCGATCCTCTGGGGGATCGGGGCTCACGTCATCAAGGTGGGCCTCTCCCCGGTTCTCATCGACCTCATGGAGAGGGGTCTCTTGACCGGGCTGGCCCTGAACGGGGCGGGCATCGTCCACGACTTCGAGCTGGCGGTGGCGGGCCGAACCTCGGAAGACGTGGCCGCCGGACTCGGGGCGGGGGAGTTCGGGATGGCGCGGGAAACGGGGGAGGAGATCAACCACGCCATCACGCGGGGGGACGCGGACGGGCTGGGCCTGGGGGCCGCGCTCGGCCGTCACCTGGAATCGCAACGGCCCCCCCACCTGGGGGTGAGTTTGCTGGCCGCGGCCCGCCGGCTGGGTCTCCCCGCGACCGTGCACGTGGCGGTCGGGACCGACATCGTGCACATGCATCCCTCCTGCGATCCGGCCGCCCTGGGCCGGGCGACCCACCTGGACTTCCGCACCTTCGCCGCTCAGGTCGCGCGCCTGGGCGGGGGCGGGGTCTACCTGAACGTGGGCTCCGCGGTCCTGCTCCCGGAGGTCTTCCTCAAGGCGGTGACCCTGGCCCGCAACCTCGGGCACCCGCTCCGGGACTTCAGCACCGCCAACCTGGACTTCATCCAGTCTTACCGGCCCAACGCCAACGTGGTGGAGCGGCCCACCGCGGGGGGGGGCCGCGGCTACCGCCTCACCGGGCATCACGAGCTCCTGATCCCCCTCCTCGCGGCCGCGCTCGTCGAGGGGCGCGGGGCGTTGACGGCTCCGCGGACGGCCACCCGCGGGAGGAAGAACTGATGGCGACCGCGGCCGCGGTTCGCCCCCCGGGGCGTCCCGGGCCGCTGGACCGCATGCTGCGCTTGTTCAGCGAGGTGCGCGCGGGTGAGGGCGGCACGGTCGTCTTGATGTTCTTCAACCTGCTGACGCTGCTCCTGGGCTACTACGTGATCAAGACCCTGCGCGACACGGTCATCGTCGCCCGGCTGGGCGCGCAGGTGAAGGCCTACTCCTCGGCCGGCCAGGCGATCGTGCTCATGGGCTTCATCCCGCTCTACAGCTGGGTGGCCAGCCGGGTGGACCGGATCAAACTCATCTTCGCGCTCACGCTCTTCTTCATCGTCACCCTGGAGCTGTTCGTGCTCGGCTTCGCCACCGGGGTGCCCTACATCGAGGTGGCGTTCTTCATCTGGTGCGGCGTCTTCAACAACGCCGCCGTCGCTCAGTTCTGGTCGCTGGCCAATGATGTCTATCGCAAGGAGGCGGGCGAGCGCTTGTTCCCGATCATCGCCATCGGGGCCACCCTGGGTAGCCCGCTGGGCTCGTGGCTGGCGCGGGGCCTCTTCGGGGCGGGGCTGAGCGCGGTCCGCATCCTGCAGGCCCCGGTGGCCATGCTCGTGATCCAGCTTCTGCTCTATTTCGTCATCAACCGGCGAGAATCGAGGCTTCCCGAGGAGGCGTCCAAGGCCCAGGAGCCGCTGCGGGTGGGGGGCGGCTTCGGCCTCGTGTTCTCGAGCGGCTACCTGCGGCTGATCGCGGTGCTGATCGTGCTCCTCAACATCGTCAACACGAACGGAAACTTCATCCTCGACTCCTCGCTGGAGAAGGCGACCGCGGGCCCGGGCATCGCGAAGGAAGCGGTGCTGGGCACCGCCTACGGGAACTTCTACCTGTACCAGAACGTGCTGGGCGTGGTCCTGCAGGCCCTGCTCGTCTCTCGGATCGTCAAGTACTTCGGGCTCCTGGGCGTGCTGCTCGCGTCGCCCTTGGTTTCCTTCGGCTTCGACGGCCTGGTCGCGACCGGGGTGGGCCTCTCCGCCGTCCTTTGGGGCAAGATCGCCGAGAACGCGGCGGACTACTCGGTCATGAACACCGGCCGCCAAATGGTCTGGCTCCCCACCCGGCGCGAAGAGAAGTACAAGGCCAAACAAGCGGTGGACACGTTCTTCGTGCGGGCGGGCGACGTCTTGTCGGGCCTGTTGGTGTTCGTCTTGAGCGCGCACCTGGGCTTCGGGCTCCGGGGCTTCGCCTTGCTAAACCTCGTGGTCATCCTGGCGTGGGTGGGGGTGGTCCTCCTGCTCTCGCGACGCTACCGTGATCTGGCCGGCGCGCGCGCCGGCGGGGCGGGTGGCTGAGCGGGGAGGCAGGAGCCGCCCAACCCCGGTGGCACCGAGTCCGGGAGGCTTGCGGTCGTCGGGTATGATCGCGGGCCGGAGGAGGAGATGCCCGAGCCGGTGAGGGCGGATCTGGGTGGCCGGACCTGCCTTGTGACCGGAGGCAGCGCCGGCATCGGGAAGGCCGTCGCGCGGGAGCTCGCCCGGATGCGGGCGCGGGTGATCCTGGCCTGCCGCAGCGCGGAGCGGGGGGAGGCCGCGCGGCGGGAGATCGCGGAAGAGACCGGAAACCCGGAGGTGGAGGTGATGCTGGTCGACCTCTCCCGCCAGGCCTCCATCCGCGAGTTCGCCCGGACCTTCCGCGGGCGCCACCCCGCCCTCCACGTGCTCGTGAACAACGCGGGGGTCTGGCTTCAGAGGCGGCAGGAGAGCGCGGAGGGGATCGAGACGACTTGGGCCACCAACGTGCTCGGCTACTTCCTGCTCACCGACCTCCTGCTCCCCCCGCTTCAGAAGGCGGCGCCGGCGCGGATCGTGAACGTGGCTTCCCAGCTGGCCAGCGACCTGGATCTGGCCGACGTTGAGTTCAAGACCCGACCCTACGCGGGCCGCACCGCCTATGCCCAGAGCAAGCAGGCCAATCGCATGTTCACCTGGGCCCTGGCCCGGCGGCTCCCAGGGACGGGCGTCACCGCCAACGCCATGCACCCCGGCTTCGTGAGCACGGAGCTCTTCGCCAAGGCGGGCGGCATGCTGGGCATGGCGGCCTCGTTCTGGGCCAAGCTCCAGGCGCGGCGGCCGGAGGAGGGAGCGGACACCGCGGTGTGGCTCGCGGCCAGCCCAGAGGCGGAGGGGCGATCGGACGCCTTCTGGATCGACCGCCAAGAGCGGGCTTGCCCCTTTCGTGGCCGCGCGGGGGAGGACGCGCTCTGGGCGCTCTGCGCGTCGATGACCCGCCCCCGCCCGGTGTAGACTCGCTTCGGATGACGAGCCCCTCGCGCTTCCAGATCGGCCTTGTCCAGATGGCCATGTCCGCCGATCCCGCCCGCAATCTGGAGAAGGCGGTGGCCAAGGTCGAGGAGGCGGCGGCGGGCGGGGCGGCGGTGGTCTGCCTGCCCGAGCTCTACCGCTCGCCCTACTTCTGCCAGAAGGAGGACGCCCGCCTCTTCGACCTCGCGGAGCCGGTGCCGGGGCCCAGCACCGAGGCTCTGGGCCGTGTGGCCCGCGACAAGCAGGTGGTGGTGATCGCGCCCATCTTCGAGCGTAGGGCGCCCGGCCTCTACCACAACAGCGCCGCCATCCTCGACGCCAACGGCCAGATGGTGGGCCTTTACCGCAAGATGCACATCCCCGACGACCCCGCCTTCTACGAGAAGTTCTACTTCACCCCCGGGGACCTCGGCTTCCGCGCCTTCGACACCCGGGCCGGACGCATCGGGGTCCTCATCTGCTGGGACCAGTGGTATCCGGAGGGCGCGCGGCTGACCGCCCTGCAGGGCGCGGCGGTGCTCTTCTATCCCACCGCCATCGGCTGGCACCCGCACGAGAAGCAGGAGCATGGCGCCGGGCAGCGCTCGGCCTGGCAGACCATCCAGCGCGCGCACGCCATCGCCAACGGGGTTTACGTGGCGGCGGTGAACCGCGTCGGCCACGAGGGGCCGCCGGAGGCCGGGCCGGGCCTGGAGTTCTGGGGCTCCTCCTTCCTGGCCGACCCCTTCGGGGCGGTGGTGGCGGAAGGGACGGTCGACGCAGAGCAGATCGTGCGGGGGGAGGTGGACCTCGGCCGCATCGAGGAGGTCCGACGGAACTGGCCCTTCCTACGCGACCGGCGGATCGACGCCTACGCCGGGCTCGACCGGCGGTTCCTGGATTGAGCGGGCACCGGGCCCGGCCGCGATGACCGCCCCCCGTGCCCCCCGGGGGAGCGGGGCCCGCTCCTCCCGCGGGGGGAGGAGGCGCGCCTCAAGGGCCGGCGGGTTCCGCATGCCCGCGGAATGGGTCCGCCACGAGGCGACCTGGCTGGGCTGGCCCCACCGACGCTCCGACTGGCCGGGCCGCTTCGCGCCCATCCCCTGGGTCTACGGGGAGATCGTGCGCAAGCTCGCGGAGGGCGAGACGGTGCGGATCATCGTGCCCTCCCGCGCACAGGAGACCCGCGCCCGCAATGTGCTCAGCCGGGTAGGGGCGGAGGGGAGCCGGGTCGAGTTCTTCCGTTGGCCCACCGACCGCGGGTGGACACGCGACTTCGGTCCCCTCTTCGTCCGCCGGGGGGGGCGCGCGCCTGCGGTCGCCATCGCCCGCTTCCGCTTCCGCGCCTGGGCCAAGTACCCGGACTGGAAGAAGGACGACCGCGTGCCGGAGCGCGCGGCGGCGGCCTTAGGCCTGGCCTTGCGGCCGGTCACGTGGGAGGAGCGGCCGGTGGTGCTCGAGGGGGGGGCCATCGACGTGAACGGGCGGGGCACCCTCATCACCACCGAGGAGTGCCTGCTCGACCCCG
>DATMQU010000388.1:0-2016 GCA_035566715.1 Vicinamibacteria bacterium | reverse complement strand
CACGTCGCGGATGGAGGACTCCCCGCACAAGATCATGACGATGCGGTCGAGGCCGAGCGCGATGCCCCCGTGGGGGGGGGTGCCATACTGGAGCGCCTCCAGGAAGAATCCGAAGCGCTCGCGGGCCTCCTCGTCGGAGAGGGAGAGAACCTTGAAGATCTTGGCCTGGAGCGCGGAGTCATGGATGCGGAAGCTGCCCCCCCCGACCTCGGTCCCGTTCAGCACGATGTCGTAGGCCTGGGCCTGCACCGCCCCCGGGTCGCTATCGAGGAGGGGCACGTCCTCCTCCCGGGGAGCGGTAAAGGGATGGTGTGCGCTCACGTAGCGCCGCGCCGAAGCGTCCCAGTGGAAGAGGGGAAAGCGGGTCACCCAGAGGAAGCGATGGGCCTTTTCGTCCACGAGCTTCAGCTCGCGGCCCATCTCCAGGCGCAAAATGCCGAGAGCCATGGCCAGGGGGCCAGCCGCGTCGACGCCCACGAGCACGGTGTCGTCCCTGCCCGCGCCCGCCCTCTCCAGCAGCCTCCGGGCCACGGCCTCGCTGGCCCCCTTCTTGCCCAGGCCCGCCACCGCCTCCTCGGTGGCCTTGAGGGTGAAGAGCGTTCGGCGGGCCGCGCGCGCGTCGCCCACGATCCGCCCCAGCCACACCTCCTCGTTGATCTTGCGCAGCCGCGTGCCGGAGACGCCGCCCGCCGCCGGGAGCACGAGGGCCCGGGCGCGGGCGCCCTCCTCGAGGAGCCGGGGAAAGGTGTCGAGCCCGAGGGTCCGCATCTCCTCCGTCACATCCTGGATGGGCATGTCGAAGCGGAGGTCGGGCTTGTCGGAGCCGTAGCGCTCCATTGCCTCCGCGTAGGGCAGGCGGGGGAACGGGCGGGGCACCTCCACCCCGACCAGGCGGAACACGCGCTGGAAGAGCGGCTCGATGAGGTCGAAGACCGACTCCATGCGCGGGAAGGACATCTCGATGTCCACCTGCGTGAACTCGGGCTGGCGGTCCGCCCGGAGGTCCTCGTCCCGGAAGCAGCGCACGATCTGGAAGTAGCGATCCAGCCCCGAGACCATCAGGATCTGCTTGAAGATCTGGGGAGACTGGGGGAGGGCGTAGAACTGGCCGTGGTGGACCCGGGAGGGGACGAGATAGTCACGCGCCCCCTCCGGCGTGGATTTGGTCAGGAAAGGGGTCTCGATCTCGTAGAAGCCCTGCTCGTCGAGGTGGCGGCGGATCTCCAGGGTCGCGCGGTGGCGCAGGCGGAGATTCGCCTGCAGGCGCGGGCGCCGGAGGTCCAAGTATCGGTACTTGAGCCGGGTGTCCTCGTGGGTCGGGATCTCGTCCTCGATGGGGAAGGGGGGAGTCTTGGACTCGGCGAGGACGCGGAGCTCGCGGGCCAGCACCTCCAGCCCCCCGGTCGGGATCTTGGGGTTGACGGTCTCCCGGGTCCGGGCCGCCACTTCCCCCCGCACGGCCAGGACATACTCGCTCCGCACCCGGTCCGCGGCGGCGTGGGCCTCCTTCGACACCTCGGGCCGGGCCACCACCTGGCAGATCCCCTCCCGGTCCCGGAGGTCGATGAAGACCACCCCCCCCAGGTCCCGGCGGGTGGCCGCCCAGCCCAGCAGGGTCACCGTCTGCCCCACCTGGGCCTCGCGCAGCGACCCGCAGTAGTGGGTGCGGGCCAGGTCGCCCAGGGTCTCAGCCATGGATCCTCTCCGTCAGGTGCTCGGCCACCCGGGACTCGGCCACGTCCTCCTGGGCGGACCCCTTCATGTCCCGCACCGACCACACGCCCTTCCGCCGCTCGTCCTCGCCCCGGATGGCCACGTAGCGGGCCCCCAGCTTGTCGGCCAGCCGCAGGCGGGCCTTGAAGCTCCGGCCCTCGGGGTCCATGAGCACGCGCAGGCCGGCCCCGCGCAGGGCGCGCTGCAGCCGCAGGGTCTCGTCGAGGGCGGCGTCCTCGAGCGGCATCAGGAACACGTCGCAGCGGGGCTCTCCTTCGGGGACGGGCAGGATGAGGACCAGGC
>DATMQU010000387.1:0-2596 GCA_035566715.1 Vicinamibacteria bacterium | reverse complement strand
CTCCCATCCGCGAAGTGGACGAGGATAGTCTCCCCTCCCTCGCCCGCCGCCTGGGAAGCCAGGGCGAGGACCGCTACCGCCAGACAGAGCCTCTTCACGCGTTCCCCCCTCCCGAGACGCGGGGCATTATGCCACCCTGCTCCCCACGCCGCCCGCGCCCTCTCGCTTATGATGATTCGCATCGATGCCACCCCCCGTCGCTCCCCGCCCGACCCTCGTCCGCGCCATCGGGCGCTGGGACCTGACCGCGGCCGTGGTAAACGCCGTCATCGGGAGCTCAATCTTCGGCATGCCCGCGGCCCTCGCCGCCGCGGCCGGGGCTCTGAGCCCCCTGCTCATCGTGCTCGTCGGGCTGGGGGTGCTCGCGGTCGTGCTGTGCTTCGCGGAGGTGGCCAGCCGCTTCCCCGACCCGGGCGGTCCTTACCTGTACGCGCGCGAGGCCTTCGGTCCCTTCGTGGGGTTCGAGGCCGGCTGGCTCACGTTCTGGATCCGCGTCACGGCCCTCGCCGCCAGCCTGAACGTGTTCGTGGAGTACTTGGCCACCCTGCTCGCCCCGGCCAGCTCGCCCCTCGGCCGCGCCTTGGTCATGGCTGCGGTGGTCAGCGTGGTCACCGCGATCAACGTGATCGGAGTCCGCCAGGCGGCCTGGACGGTGGATGTCTTCACCGTGGCCAAGCTGGCCCCCCTGGCCCTGCTCGTGGCCCTCGGGCTCTCCCACATCCGCCCCGAGGTACTGGCCACCCAGACCGTGCCCGAGCCGGACTGGACCCGGGCCATCCTCCTCCTGGTCTTCGCCTACGGCGGGTTCGAGGCCCCCCTCATCCCCGCCGCCGAGGCCCGCGACCCCCGCCGCGATAGCGCATTCGCGCTCCTGGTGGCGCTGGGGATCATCGCCTCCGTCTACCTGCTCGTGCAGCTGGTGATCCTCGGCGTGCTGCCCCGCGTCGCCCTCGCGCGGGCACCCCTGGCCGCCACCTACGCACTGCTCCTGGGTCCCCTGGGGGTGACCCTGGCCGCGTCCGCAGCCATGGTCTCGATCTCTGGCTATGCCACGGGGACCACCCTCCAGTCTCCCCGGGTGCTCTTCTCCATGGCGGAGCGCGGGGAGCTGCCGGGGATCCTGGCCCGTGTCCACCCCCGCTTCCGCACGCCCCACGTCGCGATCTTCGTCTACAGCGCGCTCGTCCTTGGTCTGGCCGTCTCCGGGACCTTCGAGACCATCGCCACCGCGTCCGCGTTCGTCCGCCTCGTCACCTACGGTCTCACCTGCGCGGCTCTGCCCGTGCTGCGCCGGCGGAGGCCGGAGGAGGAGCCGGGGTTCCGCCTGGCCGGGGCCGGCCCCATCGCGGCCCTGGGCTCTCTCTCTTGCGCCTGGCTCTTGACCCGTTCCGTCACCCAGGCCCGCACGCTCCTCGTCCTCCTCCTGCTGGGGGCAGGGCTCTGGGTGGTGGCCGGACGCGGGCGGAGGGCGGCGGGGGAGGCGCCGCCCCCGGTTTGAAATCGCGGGGGGCGGGCGCACAATTGGGGCGATGAGGATCCCGACCTTCCGGGACGTTCAAGATCAGGTTGGCGAGATCCTCCGCCAGCACGGCGCCCTGGGGGCGGTCCTGGTGGACCTCGGCCCCCTGGCCCACATCGAGCGCAGCTTCGGCGGCCAGACCTTCCAGAGCCTCTATGCCCAGATCGATCCCATTCTGGAGGAGATGCGTGAACGCTTCCGCCAGGGGGATCTCATCACCCGCGACGAGCGGGAGGGGGACCGCTTCCTGCTCTTCCTGGGGGGGCGCCGCCACGGGGAGACCATCTTTGCGGCCGCCGACCTGCGCAAGCTGGCGGACCGGGTGGAGGAATTCTTGACCCCCCGCATCGGCCGCCTCACCACCCCCTACCTTCGCGAGCGACCCGCCGTCGACGTGGGCTACGGACTCGTGCTCTGGAGCCCGCTGGAGAGCGAGGAGCGCCTGGTCCTGCGCGTCATCGAGGACGCCGTCGAATCCTCCGATCTCAGGCGGCGCCTGCGCGATCGCGACCAACGGGAGCGGCTGCTGGAGATCATTTACAACCGCAACATCTGGACGGCCTTCCAGTCCATCGTGGACATGGAGAGCGGGCAGGCCATGGGTTGGGAGGGCCTCTCCCGCGGACCCCGGGGGACCGACCTCGAGCTCCCCATGGTGCTGTTTGGCCGGGCCGCTCGCCACGGCCTCACCGAGGAGCTGGAGCGCTCCTGCCGGCGCCAAGCCTTCGTGGACTGGGAGGTCTTCGGGGCCCCCGGCCGCCTCTTCGTGAACACCGTCCCCGCCACCATCCGCGACACCAGCTTCCTGGGTCGCGGGGTGCTCGACTACCTGGGCCCCCGCCTTTCCCCCCGCTTCGTGACCCTAGAAATCACCGAGCGCCAGGTCATCGAGAACCTGAACCTGTACCGAGAAGCGATGCAATCCTTCATGGACCTGGGCTTCTCCTTCGCCATCGACGACCTGGGGGCGGGATACTCGGGGCTGGAGACGGTGGTCACCCTGAAGCCCAGCTACCTGAAGATCGACATGGGGCTCGTGCGGGACGTGCACCAGAAGCGGGTCAGCCAGCAAGTGGT
>DATMQU010000386.1:0-2492 GCA_035566715.1 Vicinamibacteria bacterium | reverse complement strand
ACGGTGACGCCAATCCGGAGCGCCCGTTCGAGATGCACGAGGGCGTAGAAAACGGGCGAGAGCCCGACGGCGGCGGCGGCGATGAGCAGGCCCGTCCCCCCCAGGATCAGGGGGAGGAAGGGGCGCAGCCGCTCGGGCCGGATGCGTCCGCTCAGCCAGCTCCCGATCCCACTCCAGGCCAGCAGCGAGAACAGCACCACCGTGAGCGCGTAGGCGGGGTGGCCCAGAAACAGGATGCACTTCTGCACGAGGGCCACCTCCACCAGGATGAAGCCCGTCCCTAGGCAGGTGAAGTAGCCCAGGCGGGAGAGCTTGCCCTCGGTGGGGGTGGCCCGCAGGCGCCCGCGGGCGAGGGCTAGCGGGCCCAAGACAAAGAGGAGGGTGAGGGCGGTGGTGAGGCCGAGCAGGCCGAAGAGGACCAAGGTGCCCAGGTTGGTCTTGCGCCACTCCCCCTGCGCGCGCAGGGCCTCCCCCAGGTGGGCGGCGCGCACGGTCTGGAAGAAGAAGGGGCTGTTGTCGCGGGTGGGGGCCACGTCGCTCGCGAGCGATCGCCACACCACGGCCGGGTCCTCCGCCTCCAGCAGGCGGGTGAAGTCGTTGGGGGGGCGGGTGAGCGGGGTGTAGAGGATCCGGAAGCCATTGCGCGCGGCCAGGGCCTCGATCGTCCGCACCTCCCCGTCCGTGAAGCGGCTCTTCTTGAAGAGGAAGGTCGCGGGCGCGCGCCCACCCCCCGCCTCCGGCGTGCCCCGCACGATCACGACGTGGCGGGGTGGGTCCCCGAGGCCGAGCTCGCTCATCATGGCCCGCGTGAGCGTGACCAGCCGCAGGAGCTGGTCGGGAGGCTCGAGGTGCCAGCGGGTGACGCTCAAGAGGCCGTCGCGGGAGAGGTGCTGAGCGTAGTCCTTGAAGGCCTCCACCGTGTAGAGGTTGTTCTCGGTGAGGGCGAAGGCCCCCGCCGCGGTGGCCGCCCAGGTGTCGACCATGGTGGCCTGGATGACGTCGTAGGACGCGGGCGCACGGCGGAGGAAGCTGCGCGCCTCATCCACCACCAGCTTCACCCGCGGCTGCCCGAAGACATCGCCCGCGTAGCTCTTGAACGGCTCCGCGGACATGATGTCCCGGGCCACGATGGGGTTTACCTCCACCGCCGTGACCGCGTGGGCCCAGAAGAGCCTGGCCGTGGCCACGTCAATGCCGCCCCCCGCCCCCACGATCAGGGCCTCGGCCCCCGGCTTCAGGTGATAGGCCAGCGACTCCACCCGGTCCGCCAGGTATTGGTGGCGGCGCGGCTCGCCCGCGTCCCTCAGGATCAGCGTCCCCGCATCGGCGTCGATCATGATGAGGACGCTGGCGTCCTCCAGGCTCCCCCAGACCGTGACCCGGGAGAAGGAGTTCCATTTGGCGAAGATCACGTTCTCCGCCTCCGGCAGACCCTTGGCCCGGCGCACGTCGAGGCGGGCGGTGGCGAGGTTGTGGGCGAGGAGGCCGGCGAGCCCCAGCCCGGCGAGCCCCAGGAGCCCCCGATACACGCGCCCGCCCGCGCCCCCGCTCTCGAAGAGGGCCGCCGTCGCCGCCCCCCCCACCGCGACCGCGAGCAGCGTGTTCACACCCCCCAGCCAGTCCAGGAGGGGGATGAAGAGGAGGCAGCCGGCGGCCGCCCCCCCTAGGTCGTAGAGGTAGAGGCGGCTCATCTCCGCCGCGAAGTTGCGGATGGCCAGGGTCACCGCTCCCCCCGCAAAGAAGAAGGGCAGGGCGCTGGCTCCGTAGATGCTGGCCAGGCGAAAGAGGGTGGTGGAACCCGGCTCCCCGGGCACGAGCGGGTTGGCCAGGATTACGAGGAGAGCGAGGACGGTGCTCAGGGCGAAGAGGAGCGAGGCGAGGGAGAGGGAGCGCCCGGGGGGAACGAGGTCGGCCCGGGGCCCCAAGAGGTAAACCGCCACCCCGCTCGCGGCGGAGCCGAGAAGGGCGAGGGAGATCGCCATGAAGGCGAAGTGGTAGTACATGGTGGCGGAGAAGAGGCGGGTGAGGGCCAGCTGGAGGATGAGGACGCAGGCGGTGACCAGCGAAACCCCGAGGAAGGCCCGGCCCCGGCTCATTCGGGCGTGGGTTCGCTGGCCGGGAGGGATCCGCGATGCGGCGGCGAAGCGGCGCGCCGGCGGTCGGATCGAACGCCCATGGTAGACTCCCGCTGCACTTCTTCTAAGCGCTTTGCAGGTGGCTCCTTGCGCCGCCGGGAAGGCTAACGGTTATGAAAGCAAAGAGCAAGGTAGGTCGGGGCCTCCTGGTCCTGGCCGGAAGCGTCGTTCTCATCGGCGCCGCCCCTCCTGAGTTCCCCTCCCCGGAGACGCTCCGCGAGCTCCGCTCCTACATCAAGAAGGCCTGGACCACGCTCTCGCGCTCCAACCGGGACCTCACCGCGGCCGCCCCCGATCCCAAGATGAAGCGGGCCCCCGGTCAGCCCTGGCCGGTCTACGTCTCCGTGACCGAGGACC
>DATMQU010000385.1:0-8873 GCA_035566715.1 Vicinamibacteria bacterium | reverse complement strand
CACCAGGTCGCGAGGAGGCGCGAAGCCCGCCCCCTGCAGATCGGCCAGGTTCATGGCATGCAAGTAGGTGTCCTTGCCAGCGAGGTGCGCGTAGAAGCTGTGGTAGGGCACGAAGACCTCGCCGGGCGTCGCCCGGAGGCGGGCGATCAGGGCGTCGCCCGACGTCCGGTCTGCGGTCGACGGCACGAAGGGTCGGAGGTCGTATCCCAGAGGCAGCTCCAGCTGTGGCCGCGCGCGCTCGGGCAAAACCCGCGCCAGGAGGGCCACCAGCCCGCCCGGGGCGGAGGCGATTGAGCTCGCCAGCAGCATGAGCACCACCGCCGGCTCGGGCCGCTTTAGGCGACGGTAGTGGGAGAGGAGCGTGCCCGCGGCCACGCCCACGGCCAGGGCACCGAAGAAAAGGCCCGGGATGAGCGCGTTATGATACGACCACTCGGTGCCGGCGCCGAGACAAGCCGCCGCCAAGCCCGCGGCGGCCAGCCCGCTCGCGTAAGCGAGTCCGGCGCAGCGAACCTGACGCACCGCCCAGGGGACGAGGGCCAGCCCCGGCCCGATCAGGAGCAGGAGGCGGGCCGGAGTCGAAAGCATGGCGAGGACGGGGTTGAAGGGATGCCGCTGGTGCAGGCCGAAGGCGTACGTCCAGAACCAACCGCCGGACGAGCGATCTAGCCACCAGAGCGAGAGCGCGGCCGGAATTCCTAGGCCCGCCAGGTAGGCGGGCAGCCGGCGCGGCTCCGCAACGAAGAGCCCCAGGGCCAGCGCGACGATGAAGGGCGCGGCCGTCTGCTTGGTGAGGAAAGCCGCCACGAGCAGGGCTCCCGCCAGGGCCACGCCCGCGTGGGAGCGTCGCTTCCACCAGCCGAGGAGGCTGCCGGCGGTCGTGAGCGCGAGAGACAGCGAGTCGACGCGGGCCAAGTCGTACCAGGCGCCGGTCGGTGCGAACGCGGCGGCAGGAACGGCCAGGGTGGCCAGCGCGACGATGGGGCCGCCGCCCTGCGTACGCACGAACGCGTAGCCCAGAACTAGGGCTGCCCCGAAGGCGAGAACGGAGACCGATCGCGCCAAGGCGTAACCCAGGCCGAAGAGCTTTCCGAGCTCGGCGACCGCAATCGGGTAGAGCGGCGTGTAGGCGAAGGAGACGAAGCGCATCGAGGGCGGGCCGTAGAGGGGGCGGCCCTCGTCCACCTGGAGGGCGTGACAAAGCATCCCTCCCTCCATCCATTCGAGGTCATAGGGATAAACCACCCGGCGGGAGGCCGCCCAACCGAAGGAGACCAGCGCCCACCCCGCGAGGACGAGGACCAGAGCGCGCAGGAGCCTCATGTGGGCCCAGAGCCGCCCGAGCCGGACCCCCGGGCGGCTCGGGCGGGGGCCCGGCCCCGCGCGTGAACCAGATGCTGGGCCCCGGCGCGCGCCATCCGGCTACGGCTCGTCGGCTGCCTCACGCAGCCGGACCTCCACGTCGGCCGGCATCTCGCTTTGGAACGCGCGTAGGCTCTGCCATAACCGGTCGCGCCCCGCGCGATCGAGGGCGTAGAAGGAAACCACGCGATGCGCGACCACCACTTGCTCGGGCGCCCTCCAAGACCCGGCTTCGAGCCAGTCCGCGGGCAGCACCTGCGAGAACCAGGACCGGTAGATGACGATCACCTCGGCGCGGTGAGCGGCGGCGAGGCGCGCCACCGTCTCGCGCCCGAGCCCGCCCGTCCGTCGTGCCTGGGCCACCTCCATGCTGGCCAGGCCGTAGAGATCGAGCAACCGGATGTCGGCCAAGTAGCTGATGGCGCCAATGTCGTTGGCCACTACGGCTGCCCCCGGATAGAACCGGCGCAGAAAGAGCCCCATCTGGTACTGCTGGTCGAAGATGTTCTTGGAGGCGCGCGGTGTCTCCACCAGTGCGTGGGCGGCTCGGGCCAGCAGCGGGTAGGTGCCGATCGCGAGCAGCAGGACCAAGGCCGCTTTAGCAATGGGGGAGCCGGCCCCGGTGGGCCGCCATCCCTTTGGCACGCTCAGGCCGAGGGTCAGCAGACCCAGGGCGACCAAGTAGGCTTCGTAGCGGTAGAGCCAACCAACATCGGCGAACTGCATGTGCAGCAGTGCCGTGAGGGCGAACATGATTTGGAGCGCCCTCTGGGCGGGGCGAGCGGGGGCGAAAGCGAGCAGTCCCAGGACCAGCAGCACCAGCACGAGCACATGGGGTGTCTGGGACAGCATCCGCAGGCTGCGGCCGCCTAGGAGTTCGACCCAGCCGCTCGGAGTGGCCAGGTCGAAGGTTGCGCCTTTGAGAAGGACGGAGTTGGGCAGGGGGTACCAGGACCGGGAGACGGAAACGAGCGCGAAAGCCAGGGGGGCCAAGAGCGCCGACGCTCCCACGACCAGGACCAGCCGGTAGCGGCGATTGACGGCCAACATCAGGCCCGCCGCGGCGGCCAGGAAGAGCGACTCGTAGCGCAAAGAAGTGGCCACGGCGGCGGTCCCCGCCAGAGCCAGCGTGCTCACCGGTGGGTTCCCATCCAGGATGCGGAAGATAAACGTGGCGAGAAGCAGCGTGGCGCAGACGTGCAGCGAGTGCTCCATGCCGGTCAGGACGAGGGTGGGCAGGGGCGTGAGGAAGACGACACCCAACAGAAACAAAAGGCGGAACTCCACCGCCCGGTCGGCGAGAGCCCAGGACACCACGGCCAGACCGAGGAGGCCAGAGATCAAGCTCAGCACGAGAGGGAAGCTCTCCGCCGGGCCGATGAGTGCCTCGCCTCCGGCCAGCAGGAGCGGCCACAGCAGCGAGGACGTGGAGGACGAGAAGCCGTGCCGGGTCACCCCCCACACCCCGTGCTGGGCAAGGTTGTGCGCCACCGCCATGTGTATGTAGGCGTCATCGAGCGGGTAGATCAGACGGTTCTCCGTGAGGTGCAGCGAGGCCCGTGTCAGCCCTAACACGGCCAGGAGGAGAGCGAGGCAGGCAGCCAGCAGAGGCCAGGAAGCGGCCCCGCTTCGGACCTTCTGGGGGAGGATTGCCACCGACGCGGTCAGCACGCCTTCTTCATCGCCGTGTGGTTCGCGCGACACCGCCGCGCCCTGACCTGCTTCCCGGTGGTCGGTTTCGTGCTTCATGGGATCGGAGGAGACGGCCCCTCGACCCGGAATCTGCCTTTAGCGGAGCCCGAGCCGCTCCGCGCTGCGGCCCTTTACCCGCGCCCGACCCCCAAAGCTGAATCCTAGCCGAACTTCACGCTCACGAGCTTGGAGACGCCGGGCTCCTCCATGGTCACGCCGTAAAGCTGGTCGGCGATCTCCATGGTCTTGCGGCTGTGGGTGATCAGCACGAACTGGGTCTGGTCCTTCATGCCTTCCAGCATCTTGGCGAAGCGGCCGATATTGGCGTCGTCGAGGGGAGCGTCCACCTCGTCCAGGATGCAGAAGGGGGAGGGCTTGTGCTGGAAGATCGCGAAGAGAAGCGCGATGGCGGTGAGCGCTTTCTCACCCCCCGAGAGCAGCATGACGTTCTGGAGCCGCTTGCCGGGGGGCTGGGCCATGACGTCGATGCCGCTCTCCAGCAGGTCCTCCTCGTCGATCAGGGAGAGCCCGGCCGTGCCGCCCCCGAAGAGCCGGCGGAAGATCTCGCCGAAGTGCTGGTTGATGACCTGGAACGCCTCCGCAAAGCGCTCCCGCGACGTGCGGTCGATCTTCTTGATGGCCTGGTCCAGCTCGGCGATGGACTCCAGCAGGTCCTGGCGCTGGGCCACGAGGAAGGTGTGGCGCTCCTCGAGCTCCTGGGCCTGCTCCACGGCCAGGATGTTGACCGCACCCATCCGCTCCAGCTTTTCGCGCAGCTCCTGGACCCGCGCCTCCAGTCCGGCCAGGTCCTCGGCCTGGTCCTCCTCGCGGAGGCCGGCCGCCGCCTCCGCCGCGGTCTGGCCCACGGCCTGATGGCACTCGCGAGCCAGGTGGTCCAGATCGGAGGACGTTCGGGCGGCCCCGACCTCCAGCTCGGATAGCGCGTCGCGCAGCAGCTCCCGCTCCCGGCGGCGCTCCTTGAGGCCGAGCTCGCGCCCCTCCAGCTCGTTGCGCACGTCGCGCACCCGATCTTCCGCCCCCGCCACGTCGCCCGTCACGCGGTCGCGCTCGACCAGGGCCTCCGCCAGCTGCCGCTCGCCTTCCCGAAGCTCGGTCGCGAGCTGCTCCCCTCGGGCCTCCATCTCCCGCGCCCGGTCCCGGGCGGCCGCGATGCGCTCCCCGAGCTCGGCGTGGTCCTGCTCCAGGCGCCGGCTCTCGGCCTCGGCCGCGGCCAGGCGCTCGCGAAGGGCGGCCAGGGTGCTCCGCGCCTCCGACCAGCGGGCCTGGGCGGCCTCCGCGGCGGCCCGCGCCTCCACCACCCGCGCGGCCAGGTCGGCCAGGCCCGAGCTGCCCTCTTCCCGCTCCGCCTCCGCGGCCTGGAGGGCACGCTCGATCTCGGCCAGACGGACGGCCGCCGCGCTCTGCTCCTCCTGGGCTTGGCTCCGCTCGGTCTCCAGCACGGCCGCCTTGCGGTCGAGCCGCACGCCCTCCTCCTCCGCCGCGGCCGCGTCGCGGCGGACCACCACCAGCTCCTTCTCCGCGGCGTGGATGCGCTCGTCCAACTGGCGCGCCTCCTCCGCCGCCGCCTCCGCGCCCGCGGCCTCCTTCGCCTCCTCGCGGCGGGTGGCAGCGAGCAGCGCCTCCAGCTCCCCTTGCCGGGCCGTGATCTCGCGGATCTCCCGGCGCGGAGCGAGCAGCCCGGCAACGTCGCGGCCGCCCTGGACCAAGGACCCGCGGAGCGTCTCCCCGGCCAGGGTTGCGCAGGCCACCCCGCGGTGGCGGGCGGCGATCTCGACCGCGTCCGCCAGGCTCTCCACCAGGAGGGCGTCGGGCAAGGCGGCGCGGATGGCGGAGGCGTGGGGGCCGGTCACGCGGTAGTGGTCGCTCAAGAGGCCGCGCGCCCGGGGCTCCTTCTGCGCGATCTCGCGGAGGTCGCCGCCCGGCCGGGCCTCGCCGGTCGTGGCCAGGGGCAGGAAGGTGCCGCGGCCGGCGCCCGCCTCCTCCAGGTAGCGGATGCCGCGGAGCGCGTGGGAGGAGTCGGGGGTGAGCACGGCCTCTAGGCTGTCGCCCAGGAAGGCCTCCACCGCGCGCTCGTGGGCGGAGTCGGTCTCGAGGGCATCGGCCACCACCCCCAGCACCTCGATCCCGGCCGGTCCCGCGAGCAGTGCCCGCGTGCCCTCGTCGAAGGCGGAGTGCGTGGCCACGATCTCTTCGAGCGAGGCCCGCCGGCCGGCCAGGCTGTCCCGCTCGCTCTGCTGGAGGTCGGCCTCGTTCGACCGGGCCTCGGCCCGCGCCCGGGCCTCGCCCGCTCGCCGGGCCGCGTCGTCCCGCTCCCGGAGGAGCCCGGCCCGCAGGGTCTCGGCCTCCTCGCCCAGGACCCGGGCCCCCTCCCGCAACTCGACGACCCGCGCCTGCTCGCGCTCCAGCTCCTGCCGCTCGGCCGCCAGCTTGAGCAGATCGGTCCCCGCCCGCTCCGCCCGCGCGGTGACCGAGGCGCGCGCGTTCTGGAGGGCGGCGGTGCGGCCCATGATCCCGACTTGGGCGTCGCGGGCTTGCTCCTGCTTGGCCTCGAGGGCGGCTTGGCGGGCGGCCGCTTCCTGAACCGCCGCCTCTGTAGTCTGCGTCTCCTGCTCCGCCGCTTGCCGCTCCGCCCGCAGGCGGCTCTCCTCCCCCCGCCGCGCGAGCAACGCCTCCGCGAGCGGGCTCACGCGGGCCTCCAGCTCGCCCGCCTCCACCGCCGCCTCCGCGGCCCGGGTGCGCGTCTCCGCGATCTGCTGCTGGCAATAACCGCTGCGGCTCTGGTGGCGGTCGACGGCCAGGGTCAGCTCGTGAAGGCGGTGGCGGACCCCCTCCAAGCGGGCCTCTTCCTCGTAGAGGGCATGGCGGCGGGCCTCGGTGTGGGCCTCCTCGGCCTCGAGGGTGATGGTCACCGCCTGCTCGCGCTCAGCCTCCGCCCGGCGGCGCTCTTCCAGGCTCTTGGCTCGCTCCTGGAGATCGAGGAAGCGGCGGCCGAAGAGCACGCGCTCCACCCCCTGCATCTCCTCGCGCACGACCCGGTAGCGTCGGGCCTTGCTCGCCTGCCGCTTCAGGCTCTCGAGCTGCTTCTCCACCTCGTGGATGATGTCGTTCACGCGGAGGAGGTTCTGCTGGGCGGCCTCCAGCTTGAGCGAGGTCTGGCGCCGGCGCGCCTTGTACTTGGTGATCCCCGCCGCCTCCTCGATGAGGGCCCGCCGGTCCGCGGGCTTGCTGGAGAGGATGAGCCCGATCTTGCCCTGCTCGATGATGGAGTAGGCCTTGGAGCCGAGGCCGGTGTCCATGAACAGCTCGTGGATGTCCCGCAGGCGGCAGACGTGCCCGTTCATCAGGTATTCGCTCTCGCCGTTGCGGTAAAGGCGCCGGGTCACGACGCATTCGGGGTTGCCGTCGGGGCTCGTGCCGTTCAGACCCGAGACCTTGAGGTTGACCTCGGCCATCCCCAGGGGCTGGCGGGACTGGCTGCCGGCGAAGATCACGTCCTCCATGGCGGAGCCGCGCAAGCTCTTGACGCTCTGCTCGCCCAGGACCCAGGAGATCGCGTCCGAGATGTTGCTCTTCCCGCATCCGTTGGGGCCGACGATGCCGGTCACCCCGGCCTTGAAGGACAGCTCCTGCCGGTCACAGAAGCTCTTGAAGCCGATGATCTCGACCGTCTCCACGCGCATGGAAGGCAATTCAGACACCCCTAGATGTTGTGAACTGTCAGCAATGTAGCACAATCTGCAGGGGTGAGTAAATGGTTCAGCCGAAAGCGGCTACCTGGACGGGCACTCCGCTGAAAGCTGCATTCCCACAGAGGGCGTCCACGAGGCCTTCGTCGGTCAGGTCGTTGAGGCTCACCCCGGGGGCAGCCCTGGCCACGGAGAGGCGCGATCCCTCCCGGGCATGGCCCCACCCGTGCGGCAGGCTCACCACCCCAGGCATCATGGCCTCCGTGACCTCGAGCGGAGCCACCACCGAGCCCGCCCGGGAGGTGATGCGCACGCGCTGGCCGCTCGCGAGGCCGCGGTCGCGGGCGTCCGCGGGATGCATGTAAAGGGTGCAGCGATCACGGCCTTTCGTCAGGCGCAAGCTGTTGTGCATCCAGGAGTTGTTGCTGCGCAGGTCGCGGCGGCCGATCAGACGAAGGCCCGACGGCCTCGGGGCGTCCAGGGAGTGGCGGGCCCGTGCTACATCTTCGACCAGGCGGGTGGGTGCCAGGTCAATCCGCTTCCCATGCGTATAGAGCCGCCCGGGCAAGCAGGGCTCGAGGGCCCCCAGGTCGATGCCGTGGGGAGACTCCTTCACCGCCCGCAGGGTCAGGCCCCGGCCAAAGGGCAGCCAGCCCGCGCCATAGGGTCCGCTGCGCAGGAGGAAGGCCACGACCCCGTCGGGCCCGATGGTCCTGAACAGGGCGCGCTTCAGGGCCGGACGGAGCCACCGCCCGTCACGGGCCGCCTCCAAGGCGGTGGAGAGATCGAGCAGGATCTCCCAGTCCTCGCGCGCTCCCGTCTCCGGCGGGAAGAGGGCGGGGGAATACTTGGCGGTATTGCGCACTGAGAGGGCGTGGAATACGAGGTCGTAGTTCGAGTGCTCAAGCGCGAATGTGGGGGGCAGGATGAGGTGGGCATGGCGCGTGGTCTCGTTCAGGTACACGTCGATCGAGACCATGAAGTCCAGCCCCTGGAGGGCGCGGTCGAGCCGTCCTCCGTTGGGGGAGGAAAGGACGGGGTTGCCCGCGCTCGTCACGAGGGCGCGTATCTGTCCCGGGCCCTTTGTCTCGATCTCTTCCGCGAGCGCGGCCACCGGCCACTCACCGCCGAACTCCGGAAGGCCGCGAACGCGGCTACGCCCCTTGTCGAAATGCCCGCGCTGGCCGATGCGGTCGGCGAAGGCGACTATGTCGGCCGCGGGGCGGGTGAACATGGCCCCCCCCGGGCGGTCGAGGTTACCCGTCACGATGTTGAGCACGTTGATAAGCCAGCAGCAGAGGGCGCCGAACTCCTGGGTGGAGACACCCACCCGGCCATAGGCCACGGCGGCGGGGGCGGCCGCGAACGCCCGGGCCAGCTCGCGGATGGTCCCGGCCTCGATTCCCGTGCGCTCGGCCACCGCCTCGGGGGAGAACGGCTCCGCCGCTTCCGCCACCGTCTTGAGCCCATCCGTGAGGGGGAGGAGCCGCCCTTCACGGATCCGTTCCACTTTGAAGATCACGTGGAGGAGGGCCAGGAGCAGGAAGACGTCGGCGCCGGGGCGAATGGGGAGGTGGCGGTCGGCGAGGGCGGCCGTCTCCGATCGACGCGGGTCGACGACCACGATGTGTCCACCGCGGGCCCGGAGGGCGCGGAGCCGCTTCTCCACGCCAGGCGCGGTCATGAGGCTTCCGTTGGAGGCAACCGGGTTGGCGCCCAGGATGAGCAGGAAGCCCGTGCGGTCGAGGTCGGGGACGGGCAGGAGCAGCTGGTGCCCGAACATCAAATAGGAGGCCAGCATGTGGGGGAGCTGGTCCACGGAGGTGGCGGAGAAGCGGCTGCGAGTGCCCAGGCTCTTCAGGAGGAGCTGGCCGAAGAGGAGGGAGCCGTAGTTGTGGACCACGGGGTTGCCCTGGTACACGGCCACCGCGTTCCGCCCGTGGACCCGCTGCACCGCGGCCAGCCCCTCCGCGGCCAAGGACAGGGCCTCGTCCCAGCCCACCTCCTGCCAGACCGCCCCCGTCCGCCGCAGCGGCCGACGCAAGCGGTCGGGGTCTTCGTGAACGTCCTTCAAGGCCACTGCCTTGGGGCATATGTGGCCTCGGCTGAAGG
>DATMQU010000384.1:0-3048 GCA_035566715.1 Vicinamibacteria bacterium | reverse complement strand
GGTAGTCCTCCACGTTCTCCACCCGCCCGGTGAAGGTCACGCGTCCACCCAGGCCGCGGGCTTCGACATCCGCCCTGATTTCGGCCTCGATGGAGAGAGCCTGGCCCGCCCCGGAGCCCACAATAAGGAGGTGCGGGCGGGGATCACGGGAGGCTAGGGTGGCGAAGGCCTCAATCAACGTCTCCAGCCCTTTACCCTTCAGGAGTCGGCCGGTGCTCGTGACAAGGAGCGCAGAGGCCGGCAACCCCAGCCGCCCCCGGAGGTCGGTCCGCTCGCGCTCGTCCGCGGGACGGAAGCGCCCGGTGTCGACGCCGTGGGGGATCAGCGCGATGCGCTCGTCGGCCACGCCCGCGGTGAGCAGCTCTTCGCGGATCGCGCGGGACATGGCCACGAAGGCGTCCGCGTCGCGGAGCAGGACGTTACGAAGGGCGACCCCGCCCCGCACCAGCGACCCGGCCGGCCCTTGCGCCCAGGGCCTCCCCCATAGGTAGACCTCCCCGCTCATCTCGCCGTTGAGCTCGGGCTGCAGCACGACGGGCCGCCGCCGGGCCCGACCGGCCAGGAGCCCCGGCAGGCCGAGGATGCGGGTCCCCCTCACCACCAAGAGGTCGTGGGGTTCGCGCCAAACCGCGGCCAGCGCGGGCAGAACCATCGCGTACTTGCCGGTGCGCCCCGGCCCGGGCGGGAAAACACGCACGACGCGGATGCCCCCCAGCAGCTCCTCCCTCGCCCAGGAGGCCTCCCCCCGACGCGTGACCACGGTCGTCCCCATCCCGGCTTGGACGAGGCGCTCCCCCAGAGCCCGGATGTGCTGCTCGCCTCCCCCCAGCACGGGATGGAAAGACTCGGTCAGGAAGAGGACCCGTATCAACGGCGGGAGAGGGTTGGTCCGGGCTCGGGCTCCGCGGGCGGCCGCCGCTCCTGTACCACGTAGGTCGGCTTGCCCTGGCTCTCATGGTAGGTCCGTACCAGCAGCTCCCCCATGAGACCGAAGTTCACGAGGATCACCCCCGTGAGGAAGAGGAGGGCACCGAGCAGGAGCAGGGGCCGGCCGCCGATGGGGGTGGCCTCGAATAGCCGGATGTAGGAGAGATAGGTGAGGATGGCCAGGCCGCTCCCCCCAAAGCCCAGCCCCATCAGGCCGAAGAGGTGCGCGGGCCGGGTACCGTAGGAGAGGAGAAACTTCACGGTGACGAGATCAAGCACCACGCGGGCGGTTCGACCCAGCCCGTACTTGCTCGCCCCGCGGGTGCGCGGCCGGTGGCCGACCGGGATCTCGGCCACTGTCACCCCCATCCAGGAGGCCACCGCGGGTATGAAACGGTGCATCTCACCGTAGAGCTTGATCTGCCGCACCACGTCGGCACGCAGGACCTTCAGCGAGCAGCCGTAGTCGTGGAGATGCACGCCCGTGGCCCAGGAGATGAGCCGATTGGCAAACCAGGAGGGAACTCGCTTGGAGAGCGAATCCATTCGCCGTCGCCGCCATCCGCAGACGATGTCGAACCCCTCCCCCAGCTTCGCCAGCAGCCGCGGAATGTCGGCGGGGTCGTTCTGGAGGTCGCCGTCCGAGGTGACCACCACGTCCCCGCGGGCGTGGTCGAACCCGGCGGAGAAGGCCGCGGTCTGGCCGAAGTTGCGCCGCAGCCGCAGCACGCGCACGCGGGGGTCCCGCTTCTCGAGCGCGGCCAGCCCTTCCCGGGTGCCATCGGTGGAGCCGTCGTCCACGAGGAGGATCTCGTAGGCGCGGCCGAGGGGTTCCAGGGTGGTCGTGAGCTCGCGGTAAAGGTCCTCAACGTTCTCCGCCTCGTTGAACAAGGGGATGACGACGGAGATCTGGGGACGCGCGCTATCCAACACTGGCGACGAGTATAAGCGAGGGTCCCGCGTGGGCCCTAGAGCGGGCGCGACTGCGCCCCCTTCCTTCTCGGGTCAGCGAGAAGCGCGCGGGCAGCGCTCCGAGCTTCAGGACGCCCCCGGCCTAACGTCCCGCGGCCAGGAGGAAGGCCCAGTTCAGGAGAATCGCAAGCACCGCCATCACGCGCAGAGCCCGCGCGGCGGGGCCCGAGATATCCAAATCGAGGGCGCGCCCCCGAGTCAGGAGCAGCAGGTCGGCCGCCGCCCAGGGCAGAAGGAGGAGGGCCGCCGCCGTGGCCAGGGGATTCATGGCCAGCGCCCCCGCGGGGTCGAGGGCGAACAGCCGACCCAGCGCCCGCGTCGAGCCACAGGTCGGGCAGGGCAGGCCGGTGAAGTGCTTGAACAGGCACACCGTGAAGGGCAGGCGGTCCAGCTGGAGCACGCCCACGCCCACCGCCCCCAGCGCGCCCAGGGCCCCGAAGATGGCGCCCAGGGGCAGCTTTCCGACCGGAGCCGAGAACCGCAGCAGGCGGGGGGGGGTCGGAGGGATGTGGGCCTCCGCGCTCATCGGGCGCGACTCAGAAGCGCGGCCAGGCTGCCCGCGAAGATCGCGATGCCGGCCACGCAGCAGCAGCACACGAGCAGGAGGGGGAGGAGCACCGCCGCCGCGGCAGTTCCCTTGCCGATCTGGTGGGCCTCGGCCAGGCCGATGATGTAGAGGACCAGCCGGTAGATGACCCCCACGATACCGCCGCAGAACGGCAACAACGCGAAGACGGCGGGAGCCTCCGCGTAACAGGCCACCCGGAAGGTGGCCTCGAAATTCCGGCGCGCCCCGCCCAGGAGCATCAGCATGAGGTGGACGATCCCCGCGGAGAGGAAGAGCCCCACCGTCAGGATCGCCGGCCCCAAGATGATCTGGATCACGAGGCCGAGGCCGCTCTGCAGCGTGGTCGCGAGACGCTCCCACTCCGACCGTCCCCCGAAGCTCGCGAGGCTGGCCCCCAGCACGCCCCGGAAGATGGCCTGATAGAGGGCCTGGGCCACGAGGCCGATGTAACCCACGATCACGCCGTAGCCTAGTGGAGCGCCGATCCCCCCCATCACGGGCATGGACCGGAAGAAGGCGGTCGGGCCCGTCAGCACCTCGCGCGTGGTGTCGATGAGGGCGGTGACGAACCCGATCTGGGC
>DATMQU010000383.1:0-3453 GCA_035566715.1 Vicinamibacteria bacterium | reverse complement strand
CTCGGTTTCCAACTCCGCAAGCAGTTCGCGGCCCACGCCTGGGTGCGGCCTCCCGCCCGGATCGACCTGCCCGCTTGAACGTCCTGCTCGCGCTGGCCCTCGCTTCCTCAGCGTCGGGCGCGGTGATGGTCGTGCCCCCGGAGGGTCCGCCGACGCCCGAGGGGGCCTGGGTAGCCCAGGCGGTGGCGGAAGGCCTCCCCCGGGCCCTCGGGCTCCTGGCCGTCCCCGCCGTGGATCGTGCCGATCGGCTGCGCGCCCAGGAGGCGCTGGGAATCCCGCCCCTGACCCTGAGCCGCGCCACCAGCATCCGCGTGGCCGAGGCCCTCGGCGCCTCTCGGCTGGTGGTCGGCACCTGCCAACTCGAGGGGGGTGTCGTCCGATTGGCCCTGCGGCTCCTGGATGTGGAGCGCGCGACCCTGAGCGCGCCCCTCATGGCCTCCGGCCCCCTGGATACGCTGCCCGCCCTCATCCAGGGCCTGGCCTGGGACATCGCCCTCTCGGGCCCCACCCGGCCCTCCCGCACCCGCGAGGAGTTCCTGGCCCTGCGCGCGGGCGTTCCCTTCGAGGCCTTCCGTTCCTACGCGCAAGGGCTCGCGGCTTCCGATCCCGCTCTGCGGCTGAAGCGGGTCAAGCGCGCGCTGGCCCTCGCCCCCGGCTACGATGAGGCCCGGCTCACCCTCGGTCGTCTGGAGATCGAGACCCGCGACGACGCCGCCGCCTCGGAAACGTTGGCGAGGGTGGCCCCGACCTCGCCCCTTGCGCGCACGGCCCAGTTCCTGCGCGGTGCCGCCCTCCTGCACTTGGCGCGTTACCGGGAGGCCGCCGACCTCTACCAGCGCCTCGTCGGCGAGGAAGCGAGCGCGGCCGCGCTCTCCAACCAGGGCGTGGCCCTCCTCCGCCTGGGCACGGCCAGCCCGCGCGCTTCGGTGGTGTTCCGGCAAGCCCTGGAGAAGGGCGCCGCCTTCCCGGACCTCTCCTTCAACCTGGCCTGGGCCCTGCTCCTGGAGGGCGAGCCGGCGGCGGCCGCGTTCTGGCTGCGCGGGCTCACGCGCCGAGAGGCGGGCGACGCGGCCGCCCACCTGGTGCTCTCCTGGGCCCTGCGCAAGGCGGACCGCGAGGCGGAGGCGGTGGAGGAGTGGCGGATCGCGGCCGCCCTGAGCCCGTCCTACGAGCCTTTGGCCTCCCCCGACCCGAGCCGCCGCTTCGAGCGGATCCTCGCCTCCGAGCGCCCGCTCGTCCCCGAGGGCGAAGGACGCAGCGGCGCGGAGATGGCGGCTACCTACGCGGCGCGGGGGGAGAAGCTGGCGGAGGCCGGCGAGCGGGAGGGGGCCCTGGCCGAGCTGACCCGCGCGGCCTATCTCGATCCCTACAGCGCCCGCGCCCACGTCCTGCTCGCGCGCCTCTCCAGCGAGAGCGACCCCGACAAAGCCGCGGGCGAGCTGCGCATGGCCCTCTGGTGCCGCGACGACGCGACGGTGCGGCTGGAACTGGCGGGCCTGCTCATGAAGCTGGGGCGGGGGGCGGAGGCGCGGGCCGAGGCCCGCCGGGTCCTCCAGGCCCTGCCCGACAACGCGGCCGCCCGGCGGCTTCTGGAGACCCCTTGAGGGTAGGCCCTTTCCGGCCGGGCCGCCTATAATCTGGAGCAGCGATGACGCTCGCGGGCTTCTCTCTCTTGCTTCTCCTCGCCCCCCAGAACGCAGAACCCTTGCGGCCGGCTCCGCCCCGGCCCGGCCTCTCCTGGGCCGACGCCGATGCCCTCGCCCGGCAGCTGGAGGAGCTCGACCGGCGGTTCCGGGCCGGCGCGCCCGCGCCTGCCCAGAGCGTCCTGGTCACGGAGGCGCAGCTGAATTCGTACCTGAACCTGGTGCTCAAGATGCCGCCCGGCGTCTCCAACCTGGAGATCCACCTCGATGCGGAGAGGCTTCTGGCCCGTGCTCTGGTCGACCTGGACCGGGTGCAGGGGAGACTGCCCGCGCAGGGCCCCTTCAACCCCCTGTCGCTCCTGAGCGGCACGGTGCCGGCCGCGCTCAAGGGGCGTCTCCCCAGCAGGGACGGCTTCGCCAGCCTGCAGTTCGAGGAGGTGCGCCTGGGGGCCTTCCCGATCCCGGTCTCCTTCCTCGCCCAGATCATCTCCTCCGCCACCCGCACCCCCGAGAACCCCCAGGGGTTCGACATCCAGTCCCCGTTCCGCCTGCCCTACGCGCTCAAGCGGGTTCGCCTCCAGCCCGGCCAGGCAGTGCTCGAGTTCTGACGCCGGACCCCGCCGTCGCCCCCCCCGTGGGATGATCGGGCGGGCGAACATGGACCTGGGGACAGCCGTCCAGTACGTGAAGGGGGTGGGGCCCCAACGTGCGATCGCGCTCGCCCAGGGCGGGGTGCGCACGCTCGAGGACCTGCTCTACCAGCTCCCCCTGCGCTACGAGGATCGGCGGGGCTTCGCCCGCATCGCCGATCTCGCTCCGGGGATGAAGGTCGCGATCGCGGGCACCATCACCGTGGCCGGCCTCCGCCGGGCCCGGCGCATGACCCTCTACGAGGTCCGGGTCGAGGACACAAGCGGCCGCCTCAAGGCCCTCTGGTTCAACCAACCCTTCCTCAAGGACGTGCTCCCGCGCGGTCAGCGGGTCGTCCTCTTCGGAGGGGTGGAACGGGATGCCCGGGGGCGCGGCCTCCTCATGGCCTCGCCCGAGTACGAGGTGGTGGCCGCCGACGACGCCCCCGGCGTCCACACCGGCCGCATCGTTCCCATCTACGAGAAGCGGGGGCCGCTCTCCGGGAAGATGCTGCGCCGGATTCTGACCCACCTGGCCGAGCGAATCCCGGACGACCTCGAGGACCCCCTGCCCCCGGAGGTGCGGGAGCGGCTGGGGCTTTTGGGGAGGGCGGAAGCCCTGCGCGGCGTCCACCGGCCGGGGCCGGAGGCGAGCCTGGAGGCCTTGAACCGCTCACGCAGCCCGGCCCACCTCCGCCTCATCCTCGAGGAGTTCTTTCTCTTCCAGCTCGGCCTGGCCCGGAGGAGGAAGGGGGTCCGGGGGGCCCGCAAGGGCATCTCCTTCCAAATCACCGACCGCACCCGGGAGGTGGTCAAGCGCATTCTCCCCTTCCACCTCACCACGGCCCAGAAGCGGGTGCTGCGCGAGATCGCGGACGACATGCGGTCTCTGCATCCCATGAACCGCCTGATCCAGGGCGACGTCGGCTCGGGCAAGACCATGGTGGCCCTGCTCGCCATGGTGGTGGCCCTCGAGAACGGGCACCAGGCCGCGTTCATGGCCCCCACCGAGATCCTGGCCGAGCAGCACTTCCTCACCTTCCGCCGCCTGCTGGCCAAGAGCCCCTACCGCGTGGAGCTCTTGACCTCCGCCCTCACGGCCAAGGAGCGAACGGCCGCCCTCGCCCGGCTCTCCTCGGGGGAGACGCAGATCGCGGTGGGCACGCACGCCCTCATCCAGG
>DATMQU010000382.1:0-11577 GCA_035566715.1 Vicinamibacteria bacterium | reverse complement strand
CGCTTCGTCCTCTGGAACGGGGAGGAGCAGGGAATGCTGGGCGCTTGGGGCTACACGAAGACCCACGCCGCGGAGCTGGACCGCCACCGGATCACCACCACCCTCGACCTCGGCAGCGGGCGAATCAACGGGTTCTTCATCAACGGGCGGCCCGAGCTGCGGCCCGCCCTGGAGCGTGCCCTCGGCCCCGTCCAGGGCCTGGGGCCCTTCACCCAGGTCGAGGAGGCCGTCGTGGGCACGGACAACTACGACTTCATGCTCCAGGGAGTGGCCAACCTGGTGGCGAACCAGGAGTCCGCGAACTACGCCCCCAACTACCACGCCCGCTCCGATACGTTTGACAAAGTGGACCAGCGCCAGCTCCGCTTGAACGCGGCCATCGCCGCCGCCGTGGTCTTTGGCCTCGGGGAGGCAGATCTTCCCTGGGCCCGCCAGGGGCGGGCCGAGATCGAGGCCCTGGTGGAGAGGACGAGCCTGAAGGACCAGATGGCCTCCTTCGGGCTCCTGGAGAGCTGGCTGGACGGCAGCCGGGGACGGAGACCCTAGCCGGCCCGAGACCGCCCATGCACTACCTGATCTTGGGCAACGGCGTCTGCGGGATGGAGGCCGCTCTCGCCCTTCGCGAGCGCGAGGCGGAGGCGCGGATCACCATCGTCTCCGACGAGCACGACCACTTCTTCTCGCGGCCGGCCCTCATGTACATCTTTGCCGGCCAGACCACCCTCCGGGACACCGAGCCCTACGACCGGGAGCTCTACCCGCGGTTGGGTTTCGAGCGGGTCAGCAAGCGCGTGACCGCCGTGGAGACCTCCGCCCATGCCCTCGTCTTCGCGGACGGCTCGCGACTGGGCTACGACCGCCTTCTCCTGGCCGTGGGCTCCAAGGCCCGCCCCGCTCCCTGGCCGGGGGCGGCCGGCCGCGGGCTCCATTACTTCGTCAACCTGCGCGATCTGCAGGGCCTCGACCAGGAAGCGAGGCCCGGGATGCGGGCGGCGGTGGTGGGGGGGGGCCTGATCGGGGTGGAGGCCGCGGAGGTGCTGCGGGACCGGGGCCTGGACGTGACGTTCGTGATCCGCGAGAACTGGTACTTCCCCCTCGCCCTCGACGCGAGCGAAGCCGCCCTGGTGGCTGAGCATATGAGCGCCCACGGCATCCACGTGCGGCTGGGCGTGAACGTGGAGGAGGTCCTGCGGGGGGCGGACGGAGAGTTGCGCGGGCTCCGGGTGGGGGGGGAGGAGCTGCCCTGCGAGCTCGTGCTCTCCGCGATCGGGGTCGTCCCCAACACCGCTTTCCTGGCCGGGAGCGGAGTGGCCCTCGCCCCCAGCGGGGCCGTCGAGGTCGACGACGCGCTCAAGACCAACGCCCCCGACGTGTGGGCGGCGGGAGACTGCGCCAACGTGACCTGGGCCGACGGCAGCCGGCGGCCGGAACAGCTCTGGTACACTGCCCGCGACCAGGGGCGCCTAGCCGCCCGCTCCTTGCTCGGCGACGAGGCCGCCTACCGCCGCGGCACCTGGTACAACTCGGCCAAGTTCTTCGACCTCGAGTACACCACCGCGGGCTGGGTGCCCGTCCTCCTCAACTGGGACAACACGCCCTTGGAGCCCGGCCCCGACATCCACTATTGGTACCGACGCGCGCCCGGCCGCTACGAGAGCCAGCGGGTGGTGCTCAAGGGCGAGCGGGTCATCGGCTTCAACATGCTGGGTTCCCGCTGGAACCACGAGCCGCTGATGCGGTGGATCGAGGAGCGGCGGGGCCTCGACTACGTCCTCCAACATCTTGCCGAGGCCCAGTTTGACGAGGAGTTCACGCCGCGGTTCTCCCCCGGGGGCGGGGAGCTGCGGACCTAAGGGGGCAAGGATGCAGGCCGGCCTCATGAACACGTACCACCACGCCATTTCCGGGCGGAAGGGCGTGGCCTGGTTCCTCTCCTTCCTCTTGGCCGGCTTCTACCTGCTCCTCTATTTCGGCCCCATCCCGCGGCTGGGCCTCCACCTCGACCTGATCCAGAGCGCGGCCGAGGCCTTGCACCTGGGGAGCAAGTGGACGCTCTACGGGCTGCTCTACACCGCGGCTATGGTCGTGGGGGGGGCCTTCTTCCTCCGCCGCCACGGCAACAGCCGCTACGAGCGCATCCGCACCATCTGCGTGGTGCTGGTGCAGGTCGTCCTCGCCTTCGCCCTGCCCATCGTGATGAAGGTCTTTTCCCGCCAGGAGTACTACTTCAGCTATTTCTGGCCCCTGAAGATCGAGTACTTCTATCCCTCCGTGATCCTCTCCCAGCCCTTCCTGATCGTGATGTACAGCCTCCTGGGATCGCTCCTGGCCTTTCCCTTCCTCGCCTACTTCCTGGGCAAGCGCTTCTACTGCTCCTGGGTCTGCGGCTGCGGCGGCCTCGCCAACACCGCGGGCGAGCCCTTCCGCCACCTCTCCAGCAAGTCGCCGCGCGCCTGGAAGTTCGAGCAGGTCTCGATCCACACCGTGCTCGCCCTCGCCCTCCTCACCACCGCGGTGGTGGGCGTCAACTGGGCGGTGGGCAGGGACCACCCCCAGTTCGCGAGCTTCGCCTTCAAGGTCCAGGAATGGTACGGCTTCGTGGTGGGGGCCATGCTCTCCGGCGTGCTGGGTGTCGGCCTCTACCCCTTGATGGGCACCCGGGTCTGGTGCCGGTTCTTCTGCCCCATGGCCGCGCTCCTCGGGCTCATCCAGAAGTTCGGGCGCTTCCGCATCACGGTGAAGAAGGACATGTGCATCTCCTGCGGCAACTGCTCGACCTACTGCGAGATGGGAATTGACGTGCGGGCCTACGCGATGGCCAACGAGGACGTGCGCCGCGCCGCCTGCGTGGGGTGCGGCATGTGCGCCCACGTCTGCCCGCGGGGAGTGCTCAAGCTGGAGACACGGCCGGATCGCTTCCGAGCCGGGGAGCCGATCCGGGTCTACGCGGTCGACCTATGAGGAGGCTTGCCTCAGACCACGGGTCATGTTACACGTCCACCAGCCAGAGCGCCGGGCGACGATCAGGAACCCGTGACAAAGACGCTCACTTTCAGCCAGGGGGCGTGTTTGGGCTCTCCACTGAGGACCACGTGAGCCGATGCGTACATCCTCGCCCCTCCTGGCGTCTCTGCCGGAGGCGGGGACTGCTTTCGGTTGCCGCGGCCGCCCTCCTCGCGGCATTCGGAGCACTTGGCAAGTACACGCGCGTCGTCCACGGCGCAAGCAGCAATTCGCCGGCCGTGACCCTACCCGAGGTGCTCGAGAAAGCCGGCCACTACGTGGCCGCGCTCGAGGAGAGCCTCATGCTGCTCCGGGCCAAGGAGCACTGCGTCCAGACTCAGTTTGCAGACGCTGGCTTCCGCAAGCATCGCTACCTCTCGAAAACGCGGGACGCGGACGTGCTCTGGGTCCCCGGGGGCGATCCGATCAACTGGGCCTTCTACCGGGACGTCCAGAGCGTCGACGACAAGCCGGTCCGCGATCCCGAGGAGCGCTTGGCGCGGATCTTCGCGGGAGGCGTGAGCACCAAAGCCCGAGAGGAGGCGGAGCGCATCCAGGAGGAGAGTTCGAAATTCAATCTGGGCAGCCGGCGCCGCAATACGACCGCGCCCACCCTGGCCATCGTCTTCCTCCACCCCCGGTACCAGGCTCGTTGTCAGTTTGACCTGAAGAAGACGTCGAAAGTCGCCGGGCGGCTTGCGCAACAGGTCGAGTTCAAGGAGACCGAGCGCCCGACCCTCTTCCACAACACGGTGGACGGCCGGGACCAGCCCTCCCGGGGAAGCTTCTGGATCGCCCTCGACGATGGCACCGTGCTCAAGAGCGAGATGTTCGTACCCACTGCCCTGCTGAGCTTCGAGGTGACGTGGGGGCGCGATCCGAAGTCGGGCCTGTTCGTACCTCTCGAGTTCCGGGACGATATCGGCCTCGGCACGGACGAGGAGATCGAGAGCTTGGCCACCTACTCCGCCTTCCGGCCGAGAGAAAAAGGCGTCGGGGCAACACCCGTGCGCTAGGAGAGACCCCGCTCGACCAGAGACGGAGGGTCACTCGGCATCCTCCCCCTTTTTGCCCGGAACCTGGACTCAAGGCGACTACGAATCGCCGTCAAGGCTCTCGTTGCCGAAGCGCGCCGGGAGGTGCTCCTCAGGGCGGGCCTTCCCCGCCCCGCCCGGCGCCTCCCTATTTCGCGCGCGTGGCGGTCGCGATCAGCGCGAGCTGTCCCCGTAACTCGATCTGCTCGGACGAGTGGCCGACGAGCACGTCGAAGCTGCCGGGCTCGGCCCGCCACCCCTTCGCCTTGACATCGTAGTAGGAGAGCGCGCGGCGGTCGAGGGTCACCGCGACCCGCTTGGTCTCTCCGGGGAGAAGCGTCACTTTGGCAAAGCCCTTGAGCTCCTTGGCAGGACGCGGCACCCTGGCCTGCGTCTCTCCTACGTAGACCTGGGCGACGTCGGCGCCGGCCTGGCCCCCGGTGTTGGTCACGTCGAAGGAGACCTCGTAGGGGGGCTCCCCGGTCTCCCCTCCCGACGCCCCGGCGGCCGCGGACTTGATGGCCAGGTTCGCGTACTTGAAGGTCGTGTAGGACAGCCCATAGCCGAAAGGAAAGAGCGGCTTCGTGCCCTTGCGTTCGTAGCCGCGATAACCCACGAAGACACCCTCCTGGTACACGATGCGGTTGGTTCCCGTCTCCGGGTAGTAGCTGTCGTGCACCGGGTTGTCCTCCCAGCGACGCTCGAAGGTGAGGGGCAGGCGGCCCGACGGATTCACGTCTCCCAGGAGGACCTCGGCCAGAGCCGTCCCGCCTTCCTGCCCTGGATACCAGGCCTGGACGAGGGCCGGGACGCGGTCCAGCCAGCCGCTGGTGTCCACGCTGCCGCCCGCGGTCAAGACCACCACCGTCTTCGGGTTCGCGGCCACCATCTCCCGGACCAGCTCGTCCTGGCCGGGGGGAAGCCGGAAAGTGCGGTCCGCGCCCTCGCTCTCGGACGCGGGCGTAAAGCCGGCCGCCACCACCACCACGTCGGCGCTCTTGGCGAGCGCCTTGGCATCCGCCTCGACCAGGGTGCCCGGGCTGACCAGCCCCATAGCCAGCCGCCCCCCCAGCCAACGCGACCGCCCGTGGTGCTCGAGCACGACCTTGTGGGGCCGCGGCTCGAGGGAAAGGCTGGCGATGCCGAGCAGCGCGGGCGAAGACTTCCAATCGTCGAGGACGAGCCGGTCGTCAACATACAGCCGGTAGTAGCCGCCATCTTCTCCGCTGGCAGCCACGAAGGCGTCGTAGGCTCCGGCACTCGGGGGGACGTAGTATCCCGTCCACCTCTCGCCGCGGCTGTTGTCGGGAAGAACCTCTCGGGACGTGCTCCCGAAGGCAACGTGGGGCTCGGTGCGGGTCAGGACGGGCGTGCCCGTGAGATCCGGGTTGTCGAAGTACTCGGCCTTCAGACCCGGCTTCCCGTTCGCCTCCGCGGTCAGGAACTTGGTCGTACGTGCCATCTCCTCGAGCGGGGGCAGGCCGCGGTGGTAATACACCTTGGCCCCCGTGCCGAGCGCGTTGCTCAACCCCTCCAGGAAGCTGACCGCGGCGAAGGGCTCCACCCGGGCGCTGCCCCCCCCCACGGGCACGGCGGGATGGGCGTCGGGCCCGATGATGGCGAGGGACTTGATCTTGCCCTTGCCCAAGGGGAGGAGGTTGCCCTCGTTCTTGAGGAGGACCATGCCCTCGCGCGCGGCGGCCAGGGCCACCTGCCGGCCCTGCGGGTTGTAGCGGGGGATGGAGAGGTCGGTCTGGTCGCGGTCCAGCCAGCCAAACCGCGCCGCGGTGCGCAGGATGCGGCGAACCTTGTCGTCGATGGTCGCCACTTTGACCTTGCCCTGTTCGATCGCGGGCAGGAGGTTCTGCCGGTTCAGGAAGCGGCCGGAAGGCATCTCCAGGTCCAAGCCCCCGTTGGCGGCCGCCACCGCGTCGTAGGTGGACGTCCAGTCGGACATCATGATCCCGTCGAAGCCCCACTCCTTCTTGGCCACGTCCGTGTTGAGGTACCCGTTCTGGGTCATGTGCACGCCGTTGGTGAAGTTGTAGGAGTCCATGATTGCGCCGACGTGCGCTTCCTTGACCGCGGCCTCGAAAATCGGGAGGTAGATCTCGCGCAGGGTTCGCTCGTCGATCACGGAGTCGGTGTTGTGACGGTCGAAATCGGAGTTGTTGCCCAGGAAGTGCTTGATAGTCGCGCTCACGCCCTGGCCTTGCATGCCCTTGATGTAGCCCACCGCGATGCGCGCGCCCAGGAACGGGTCCTCGCCGAGGTATTCGAAATTGCGGCCGTTCATGGGCGCCCGGTAGATGTTCACGCCCGGCCCCAGCATGAAGTGGACGCCCTTGGCGCGCGCATCCCGCCCGATCTCCGTGCCCACGCGCTCGGCGAGGGCTGGATTCCAGGTGGCGGCGAGGGCAACCCCGCCCGCCATCGCGGTGGCGGGGCCGAAGTTGCGGACGCCGAGCGGGCCGTCAGCCATCTTCAAGCGGGGTAGGCCGACCCGGGACACCTCGCGGATGAAGAAGTCGTCGACCCCTCCCAGCAGGTCGACCTTCTCCTCCAGGGTCATCTGGCCGAGGATGGACTCGACGCGCCGCTCGATGTCGGTGGACGGGGTCCGGGCGGGCGCCGGCGTCGATTGCGCCCCCGCGGGAAAGACGCTCCCCAGATATAACGACAGTACCGCCATCGCCGACCAGACTCTTCTCATGGCACGCAGCCCCCTGTTCAAGAAAGCCAGGACCCGATCCCGGACGTCCAAGGCGCGGCATTGTACCCGCATCCTTGTTCCCTTCGCGAGGGCCGCGCGTAGCGCCCCCGGGCCGGGCTGTCTAGAATAAGGGCGCCTACGGTTGGCCATCCCCAGGAGGGACGTCATGAGGTTCTCGTCCGTGCTCTTGGCTGCCGCTTTCGCCGCCTCCGCCGCCGCCCAGGAGCTGCCCGCGCGCTGGGACGACCTCACCGCCAGCGACTGGCCGACGGCCATGGAGAGGTCCTCCCGCACCTGCGTCCTCCCTATCGGGATCCTGGAGAAACACGGGCCCCACGCCCCCATGGGCTCGGACCTGATTCAGGTCCGGGAATGGATGGCCCGGGTGGTGAAGAAGGAATACGCGGTCGTGTTCCCCGACTACTTCTACGGCCAGATCTACGAGGCGCGCCACCAGCCCGGCACTTTCGCCCTCCCCCCGCGGGTCGTGTGGGACCTGCTCGAGGCCACCTGCGACGAGATCGGCCGCAACGGCTTCGAGAAAATCCTGATCGTGAACGGCCACGGCGGCAATCCGAACCTCCTGCACTATTTTGTCCAGTCGCAGCTCGGGCGGCGGCGCGACTACGTCGTCTACCTCTACGACCCCGCACCCGACCCCGCCCTGGCCGAGCAGGTGAAGAAGCTCCGCCGGTCCGACCCCGCGGCGGACATGCACGCGGGGGAGACCGAGACCTCCTCGCTGCTGTACCTGCGGCCCGACCTCGTGGAAATGGGCCGTGCCGGCAACGAGTCGGGGGAGAACCGGAGGCGCCTGGCCCTGCCCGACCTCTACACCGCGATCTGGTGGTACGCCGGCTTCCCCAACCACTATGCGGGAGACGGGAGCAAGGCCACCGCCGAGCTGGGCCGGCTTCTCGTCGAGCACGGCGTGGAGTCGATCGCCCGCGCCCTAAAGGCGGTGAAGGCCGATTCTTCAGCTCCCGCTCTGCAAAAGGAATTCTTCGACCGCGTCAAGGAGTGAGCACTAACACCTCATCGAGCCAAGTCCTCGGCCCGGAACTCCACGATTTCAGGCGGATTCTTGTTGTAGTCGCTGTATCGCACCCACGTCGGCCGGACTCGAACATAAATCAAGCCTGGCCAGCTCGCGCGGCTAGGACCATCTGGGTAGGCCGTGAAATAGACTCGCTTGAGGCGTTCGAGCTCCGCCCCTACGGGTTCATCGGCCTTACCCTCGTACTGAACCGTGCGCTCGTCAGCCGAGACCCAGCCCCCGATGACAAGGGCGATCTGCCGGTTCTGCCGTAGGTTCTGGGCCTTCCGGGTTGTCTGGAGGGTATCGAACACGATCTCAAACCGATCTGTGACCGCGAACCCCACCAATGCTGCTTGAGGCATACCCCCCGGGGACACGGACGTTTGCACAGCTAGCCGATGAAGGCGGATGAAGTCGAGAAGCATCTGGGGACTCACTTGTACCTCATGCCGCAACTCCCTCACTCCAAAACACTCCCATGTCGATAGGCCAATTTAGATCATAGGGCGTAGTGTGGAGTAAACCTTCAAGTCATCCGGCACCGCTCATTTCTGCCGCTTCCCGCCTCGGTGAATGGCCCTCCGAGGTCCCCGTGGCAGAGCTTGATGGCATGCAGCCGCGCAATGAGCGTGCGCTCCATCTTGACTCAACAGACGGTTCAGCCGCCGGAGATTAGCAACCGTGATACCGTCTCATGCCAAAGCCTCCAAGAAGCGCTATCGTAGGGGCCTGAGTGACATCCTCGCGGGCTTCAGGCTCATGGACTCGGCGGTTTCGGTGGAGGAGGCGCGCCTCCGACTGCGGCTCCCCGCGGGAAGCCCTTACCTCACAGGGCACTTCCCAGGCCAGGCGATTCTGCCGGGCGTCGCGCAACTGGCTCTTGTGCTGCATGCCGGAAGTTTGCTTCAAGGCGGTGCTCTCGTTCTCGCCGGTGCACGAGACGTGCGTTTCCGACGGCCGCTCCGGCCGGAGGACGAGTTCGAAGTTCTCGTCAAGCCCACGGATGTGGTCGACGAGCTGCGTTTTGAGGTGCGCGCCGGGAACTCGAAGGCCGCAAGCGGTACCATCAGGGTGACGAGGCTCTTCAATCCCCATGAGTGAAACGCCTCCCCCGATCGAACTGCTCGTGCCCCACCGGGGATCCGCGCGCCTCGTCGAGCGGGTGCTAGCCTGGCGCGATGACTCTTTGGAGTGTGTGGGGCGCATCCCCCCTAAGAGTCCGTTTGTGAGCGATGGGTCAGCACCCTCCTTCGTGGGTCTCGAGCTCGCGGCCCAGGCAGCCGCGGCCCACGAGGCACTTGGGCGGCAGCGCTCGGGTGGAGCGCCGGACGTGGCCGTCGGCTACCTCGTGGGCATCAAGGATGCGCGGTTCCGGGTCGCACGCCTGCGGGTGGGCGCTGATCTCCGAGTCACGGTTCGCCTCGTGGGTGGCGCCCCCCCCTTAGCGATCTACTCAGTTCGCGTGGAACTCGCGGGCATAGAATGTGTCTCTGCCACCGTCAGCACCTACGGGGCAGCCCGCCGCTAGCCCCCGAAAGGGAGGGATTATGCTAAGAGCGGCACGGCTGGGGGCCGTGATTGTCACTGCAGGTATGTGTCTGCTCCTCAATTCCGGCCTCGCCACGGCTGGAAAAAAGCCGCTCGTCGGAATCCCATTGCTCTTTCGACCCACCGACCCGAAGGAGCTTGCCGCGGTAAAGCCCGCCGAACTCAGACAGGTCAGGATCGGCTTCACAACCTTTGTCGAGAAGCGGGAGAAGCCGGATCTCATCGGCGAGAATCGTGAGGACGAGGACAAAGGCAAGATCCTCCCAGTGACGACGTCGAGCAACGTCGCCGAGTTCTGCGGCTCCCATATGTCGGAGCTTTTCAAGCAGCTAGGCGTGTTCGTCGTGAAGGACGACTGGGACGTGTCGGTCGCCGCTGACGTCGTCGAGTTCCAAGTTATGGAGCGCGATAGATATGTCGGCACTGTGCGGCTCAACGTGGACCTTTCCGACAAGAACAGAAGGGTCCTCTGGAGCGGTGTCGCCCTCGGTACAAGCTCCCACTGGGGTCGTTCCTACAAGGCCGTGAACTACTACGAGACACTTAGTGACTCGCTGGTCAGCGCTACGGTCAATCTTCTGAACGATTCAGACTTCAGGCGTGCGCTGAGGAGCGGGAAGTAAGAGGCGTCTGCTCACGCTCCGCCCAACGGCCAGCGACGGCGCGCCTCCCCTCCTCGAGGCCAAGGGCCTCCACAAGACCTACCGCCTCGGCGACACGCGCATCCCAGCGCTCCGCGGGGTCGACCTGGCTGTGGCGCGCGGCGAGTTCCTGGTAATCGCCGGTCCATCCGGGAGCGGGAAGACGACACTTTTCAACCTGCTCGGAACCCTCGATGAGCCGGACGCGGGACGAGTTTTCTTCAACGGAAAGGATGTCACGGCTCAGAGCGTCACTGAGAAGACGCTACTACGACGACGTTCTCTCGGCTTCGTCTTTCAGACCTTCAACTTGGTGCCGGTGCTCTCTGCCTATGAGAACGTCGAGTATCCCCTCTGGATCGACGGCGTCCCGGCCACTGCGCGTCGGGATCGCGTGGTCAAGGCACTGGCGGCAGTCGCCCTTACTGACCGCCTGGATCATCGCCCCGACCAGCTGTCCGGAGGGGAGCGGCAGAGGGTGTCGGTGGCGCGAGCCCTAGTTCACGATCCTCTGGTGGTGCTCGCTGACGAGCCCACTGCAAACCTCGATTCCAAGACGGGCGGCTCCATCGTGGAGCTGCTGGCGCGACTGAATTCCGAGTGCGGCACGACGTTCCTGCTCGCGACTCACGATCCTGCGATTATCGAACGGGCGCCCCGCACCGTCCGCCTAACGGATGGCGAGGTCGTCGCGGATACGTCTAAGGGTGTCGGGTGAGGCTCCCTGCGATCGCTCTTCGCAACCTCGCGCGCAATAGGCGGCGCACCCTGCTGTCCTTGCTCATGGTCGCCTCCGGCACAGCCAGCCTGTTGCTCACCGCGGGCTTCGTTCGGTTTTCCTTCGATGGACTCGAGAACGCGATCGTCCACGGTGGCGTTGGTCACCTCGAAGTGCTTCCAGAGAGCGAAGCGGCGAGCGCGATCGCCGCCCCCGAGCGCTCGGGGCCTCCGGAGCTGACTAACTGGGAGGCGCTTCGGGAGGAGATCCAGAGAACTCCGGGCGTGCGGGGGGCTGGGGGTGTCATCCATCTCACCGGTATGATGTCCCACGCGCAGGAGTCCGCCGTTTTCCTGGCGCTGGCGGTGGAACCCGACCGCGAGCGCCGGATGGGCTTCGACGTGAAAGTTCGAAGCGGTCATGATTTGCTTGCCGAGCCGCCAGGGGAGGGTGAGGACCGTGTGCTGGTGGGTTCGGGCCTCGCTCGTACGCTCGCCGTCCGCCCCGATGACATCGTCACCGTGCTTGCTATGACCAGCGGAGGGTCCCTGAACGCAGTGGACATGCGGGTGGCGGGTGTCTTCACGACGGGCCTGCAGGAACTCGACAATCGTCTTATCAAGATGCATCTCGCGAGTGCCCAGAGGCTGATCGAAGCGGATGGCGTTTCGTCAATCATCGTTACCCTGGCCGACGGCCGGCAGACGGAAGCCATGAAGGGTGTGATCGCGCGAGAGCTTGCGGGCCGCCCCTCACGGCTGCGCGTCCTGGACTGGCGCACCCGCGCGCCCTACTATGGCCAGGTGCAGGCCCTCTACGCGGGTATCTTCTACTTCCTGGGCGGCATCATCCTCGTCTTGGTGGGGCTTTCCACGTCGAAC
>DATMQU010000381.1:0-2626 GCA_035566715.1 Vicinamibacteria bacterium | reverse complement strand
ACGACCTGCCGCCCAAGGTCGTGCGCCTGGAGGTGCGCGTGCTGCCGAGCGCCGGCGACGCCGAGGGGCAGCAGCGCGCCTCCGAGTCCGGCCTCGCCCACATCGCCGGCGGCGCGCAGCCGATCCCCGGCCTTGGCGACGGCGCTTTCTGGGTCGGCGGCCAGCTCGACCAGCTCCACGTCGTCTCCGGCGACACCCGCCTGATCTTCACCGTCCAGGTCGCCAAGGACCCCGCCGGCGCGGCTCGCCGCCTGGCGACCAAGGCCCTGGCGCGCTTGCGGGCGCTCCGCCCCCTGGGGGGAGCGCCGGCACAGTAAAAAAGCCGTCGCGCACTCTCTATAGTTAGCGCGGGATTTCCATCCGGCCCCGATCCGGCGGGTTCTCCGCGCCCGACATCCTCCTCTCGAGTCGGAGTAGGAATCATGGTTGCCCACAACCCCCTCCACAGATCCGGACGAGCGGATTTCCCGCATCCGGCTCTTGCCTCAGGTGATGACGCCAAGTCGCCTCAGAGGATAGGGATGGCAGATGCGGGCAGGGGGCAGCCAGCGGTTGATGTGCCGACGCATCCGGTCCCAGCGAATGCGGCCGTTCTGGCTGCGCCGCGACAACGTGCGGTGCCAGAGCCAGCCTACCTGAAACCGGAACTGGCTGAGTGCAGGGTAGTTCATCGGCACACCGTAGTAGCGGATGTGTCCGCCGACCACCGAGCCCAGCCACTTGCCCACTTCTGGGATGGGATCGTGCATGCGCTGCCGCAGCTCGGCCTTCACCGCGCTCAGCTTCGCCTGCAACCGCTTACGAATCGTCTGCCGCAGCACGGTGAAGCGCCCGTTGCTCCTCTTCTTCGCGCAGATGTGCGTAAAGCCGAGGAAGTCGAACGTCTCCGGCTTCCCTTGTCCTCGCCGCTTTCGGTTCTCGGCCGCGACAGGCCCGAATTCCAACAGCCGCGTCTTCTCGGGATGCAGCTCCAGGCCGAACTTGCCCAACCGCTCGGCAAGCTCCTCCCTGAACCGCTCAGCCTCCGATTGGTTCTGGAATCCCAGCACGATGTCGTCAGCAAACCTGACGACGACCATGTCGCCGCGGGCTTGCCTCCGGCGCCACACTTGGACCCAGAGGTCGAACACGTAATGGAGGTAGAGGTTCGCCAGCAGCGGCGATGCGCTGCCGCCCTGGGGCGTCCCCTCCTCCGCCCGTGTCCGCTTCCCATCCTCCAACACGCCGGCGTTCAGCCATTTCTGGATGAGCCGTACGACGCGTCGGTCCGCGATCCGGTGCTCGACGAACTTCACCAGCCAGCCGTGGTCGATGGCATTGAAGAATCCACGGATGTCCAGGTCGAGCACCCAGTTCACCTTTCTCGTCAGCAGTCCCGTGTAGAGCGCGTCCAGCGCATTGTGCTGGCTGCGTCCAGGCCGGAACCCGTACGAGAAGCCTACGAAGTCGGTCTCGTAGATGGCGTTCAGCACCTCGACCGTCGCGCGCTGGACGAGCTTGTCCTCCAGCGCGGTCACGCCGAGCGGTCGCTGCCGCCCGTCGGCCTTGGGGATGTACACCCTCCGGACCGGCTTCGCCCGATACGCTCCGCGCTTCAGCCTATCGGCAAGGTCTTGGAGGTTCTCTTCCAGCGCCTCGCCGTAGTGCCGCCACGTCTCGCCGTCCACCCCCGGCGCGGCTTCCCTCTTGAGGCCGAGATACGCCGCCCGCAGCAGGTCCAGGTCGTAGATGTGGTGCAGCAGCGCAGTGAACCGCAGCTTCCTGTCCCTGCGTGCAGCTTGACGTACCCGCTCCAGCGCACTGAGCGCGCCTTCCCGGCTCGGTGTCCGGGGCGCGTTTTGCTGGCGCGGGTTCCCTTTGGCCAGACCCCGTCCCTCCATCCCCTCCGCCACCGGCTGCCCGGCCTTGTTCGGAGACTTCACAGGTACCTCGGGTCTGTCCGACTTCCCGTGTCCGTTCATCATCGGCGTGCGTCCTTGGACTTCCCGACGCGGCCCGCGGCGCCATCCACCGTGGGCAGACACAGGATCTCCCGGTTCTCGTGCGAGGTGTTTCCGTACGTGCACAGGGTCTCTGACCGCGCGGGGTCCCAGCGCCTCTCGCGATATCGATGCGCCGAGTGGGGCCTTCCGCCTCTCCTTACAGCGTCGGCACCCCGGAGTAACTCACTTTCGCGGCTGAATACCTGGCCCGCACGTGCCCCTGTCAACGCTTCGACGCCGCCCTTGCAGGCGACTCCGCATGACTCGGGGTCGGTGTGGGTCGCTACCCCTTCACCGTATGACTCTTTCATTCACTACACCTCGCCGGTTTAGCCCGGCGCACAAGGAGACGCGAAATGGTCCTGCGCGGTGTCAAAGCCGGCTTCGCCACGATATTTTTCCTGCTGCTCGCCGCCCCCGTCATGGCCCAGGACTGGACGGGGCGCGGCCGGTTGCAGGGGACCGTCCTCGATCCGGATGGCAAGCCGGTCGAGAAAGCCAAAGTCACCCTGACGTTCGGCGACAAGCAGACCGGACCCCCTCCCGCCTACTCCGACTCCAAGGGCCGCTGGGCGACGCTCGGCCTCACCCAGGGGACCTGGAAGGTGCACATCGAAAAAGACAGCTACCAGCTCTCCGAGGGC
>DATMQU010000380.1:0-7270 GCA_035566715.1 Vicinamibacteria bacterium | reverse complement strand
CGGGGAGCGCGCTCGCCGTCGACCGCGGCCTCTTCGCGGAGAGGGTCACCGCGGCCGTGAGCGCCCTGCCCGGGGTCGCCATCCACCGGGACGAGGTGCTCCGCATCCCCGACGACCCCGTCTCGATCGTGGCCACCGGGCCCTTGACCTCGGAGGCGCTGGCCCAGGATGTGGCCGCCTTCGTGGGTCAGGCCCACCTCTACTTCTACGATGCGGTGAGCCCGGTGGTGGAGGCGGAGAGCATCGACTTCAGCAAGACCTTCCGGGCCTCGCGCTACGGCAAGGGGGGGGACGACTACGTGAACTGCCCCCTCACGGAGGCCGAGTACCACGCCTTCCAGGAAGCCCTGATCGCGGCCGAGTCCGCCACCCTCCACGACTTCGAGCACGAGCTCTTCTTCGAGGGCTGCCTCCCCCTGGAGGTCATGGCCCGGCGGGGCGCGGAGACCCTGCGCTTCGGGCCCCTGAAGCCGGTGGGCCTGAGCGACCCCCGCACGGGGGCCCGCCCCTTCGCGGTGGTCCAGCTGCGCCAGGACAACCTGGCCGCCAGCCACTTCTCGATCGTGGGCTTCCAGACCCAGCTCAAGTGGGGCGAGCAGAAGCGCGTCTTCCAGATGATCCCCGGCCTGGAAGAGGCGGAGTTCGTCCGCCACGGGATGATCCACCGCAACACTTACGTCAACGCGCCCGCCACCCTCGAGCCCACTTTCGAGACCCGGCGGCGCCCGGGCCTCTTCTTCGCGGGCCAGATGTCGGGGGTCGAGGGATATGTCGAATCCGCCGCCTCCGGGCTCATGGCGGGCATCGGCGCCGCCTTCCGGGCGCGGGGCAGCGCCCCCCTCATCTTCCCGGAGGACACCGCCCTGGGAGCGCTCGGCCGCTACATCGCCCGGAGCGATCCCCACCACTATCAGCCCACCAACATCGCCTTTGGCCTGCTGCCCGACCTCCCCGTCCGCGTCCGGGACAAGGCGCGCAAGCGGTTGGCCCTGGCCCAGCGGGCCCTGGACAGCCTGGAACGGTTCCGGCCGCGGCTCCAGGGCGAGGCGACCCCCGCGCCCCGCGCCGCCACCACCGTCTAGGGCCTTTGATGCAGCGAGCGGTGGCCGCCTTCCTCCGGCACCTCGAGGAGGAGCGCAACGCCTCCCCCCACACCGTCCGTGCCTACGGGGAGGATCTCAAACAGTTCCGCTCCCACCTGCGGGCAGCCCTGCGGAGGGAGGCCCGCCCGCGGGACGTAGATCACCTCCTCATTCGCTCGTTCCTCGCCCACCTCCACGAGCGGGGGGTCAAGAAGGCCACCGCGGCCCGGAAGCTGGCCAGCCTGCGGACCTTCTTCCGCTTCCTGTGCCGCGAGGGCACGGTGGAGCGGAACCCGGCCCGGGCCCTGCTCTCCCCGCGCACGGAGCGCCACATCCCCACCCACCTCGAGGAAGGGGAGGTGGCCGCGTTCCTGGACCTGCCCGGAGGGACGGACGGGGCTTTGCGGAACCGCGCCATCTTGGAGCTCCTGTATGCCACCGGGATCCGGTGCGCCGAGCTCGTGGGCTTGGACCTGAGCGAGGTGGACCTCGATGCCCGGCTGGTCCGGGTCCTGGGAAAGGGGAGGAAGGAGCGGGTCGTCCCGTTCGGCACGGTCGCGCGCGGCGCTCTCGTGGCGTACCTGCCCGCCCGTGCGCGAGCCCAGCCCCAGACCGACGCCCTCTTCATCAACCTCCGTGGGGGGCGATTGACAGACAGAAGTATCCGTATGATCTTCAAGAAGCGGCTGCGTGAGACGGCGCTGGCGAAGAAGATGAGTCCTCACACGCTCCGTCACAGCTTCGCGACCCATCTTTTGGAGCGGGGCGCGGATCTCCGTACGATTCAAGAACTTCTGGGGCATAGCAGCCTCTCGACCACGCAAAGATATACGCATGTGGATACCCGTCAGATACTGCAGATCTACAGGAACTATCACCCACGAGCGTCATAAGTCTGTTGATAGACAGAATCTCGGACTCTTGCCCGCCCGACGGCGTCCTATTTGATGCGGAGGGACATGGGGCGCACCGATGAAGCGCTGGTGGAAGCGTGTCTGGCCGGGGAGTGGTCTGCGTTCGATGAGCTCTTGGTGCGATGGGAGAGGAAGATTCGGGGCGCCATCTACCGGCTCGTGGGGTCGGAGGAAGAGGCCCGCGATTTGTGCCAGGAGACCTTCCTTAAAGCCTACCGCGGCCTGGGAAGCTTCAAGAAGGAGGCCCGCTTCTCCTCGTGGCTCTACCAGATCGCCCTCAACCTCTGCCGGGACCGGGTCCGGCGCCGGAAGGGACGGACGCTGGTGAGCCTCGACGAGCTGGAGGAGGGCGGAGAATCCCTCCCCGAGGCCCGGCCGAGCGCCCTCGACCTCCTTCAAAAGCGGGAGGTGTGCCGGACGGTGGCGGAGGCGGTGGCGGCGCTGCCCGAGGAGCAGCGCGAGGTGATCGTGCTCAAGGAGTACCAAGAGCTCACATTCCTGGAGATCGCGCAGGTCCTCGACGTGCCGCTGTCGACGGTGAAGACACGGCTCTACCGCGGGCTCGGGCAGCTCCGGGTGAAGCTCGAACACCAGGGAATCCGGGGGACGGCGCCCCTGCCCGCCCCCACGCCCTAAGGGACCAGGAGAGACGGCCATGGAATGCAGTGTTCTTCGTGACGAGAGGCTGGACGTGCTCTACGGGGAGGCGGACGCCGCCACGCAGGAGCGCGTGGAGGAGCATCTGGCGGCCTGCTCCGCGTGCCGCGAGGAGATGGCGGCTCAGCGCAGCCTGCGCGGGCGGCTCGCGGCGTGGGAGGTTCCGGAGGCCCTGCGAAAGGCCAACCGGCCCCGCCCCGCCCCCCGGTTCCTGGCCGCGGCCGCCGTCCTCCTCCTGGCCGCGGGCGCGGCCTTCGGCCTCTCCGGCTCCGAGGTGCGCTACGAGAAGGGCGAGCTGGCCATCCGACTGGGCAGCGGGGACAAGGATCTGCGGCGGCTGCTCGCCGAGCAGGACGCCCGCCACCGCGAAGAGATCCAGGCCCTCCAGGCCTCGATCACGGTTGCCCCCCGGGCCGAGCCCGCGCTCCTGCCCCAGGTCGAGGAGATGATCCAGAAGAGCGAGTTCCGACAGGGTGAGCTCCTGCGCACGAGCCTGGCGGAGTGGAACGCGAAGAAGGAAGCCCAGCGCCGGTACGATATGGCCCGGGTCAGCGCGGGCCTCTCCTATCTGGACGGTAAGAACGGACAGCACGTGGCCCGCACCACCGAGCTCATGGGTTACATGCTCGAGGCCGCAAAGAAGAGGTGATGACCATGCCGTGGCGTCTTGCCCCCGCCGCCGTGGCGACGGCGCTCCTTGTCATTCCCGCGCGGGTCTTTGCCCAGGCGACCCCCCCCGACCCGCGCGCCGACCTCCAGGCCGTGCAGTCCGCCCTCGTGGGGGCGGTGGCCAAGGTCAGCCGCAGCGGGACGAGCCTAATCCTGGGGGGCGATTCGTGCCGGGCCTACCACCTCAAGGGTCTGGGCGCGGTCTTCATCCTCGCCCCCCGCGCCCTCCCCCAGGAAGATCGCGTCTTCGTCATGCGGGGGCGGGCGCAGACGGGCGTGTCGCGGCTCCGGCAGGAGCAGCGTCGGCTGGAGCGTGAGGCCCAGAGCCTCGCCCAGCAGGGCCGCTCCGACGAAGCCGAGCTGCGAGAGCAGGAAGTGAAGACCATGGAGGAGCAGGCGGAAGCCCTGCAGCGCCAGACGGAGCGCGAACGGCAGAAGGCCGAGCACGACCTCGACGAGTTCACGCAAGAGATCCAGATCCGGTTGGGGCCCCCCCCCGCCCCCTCGCCGCCCTCCGGTCCCCTGCCCCCGCCCCTCCCGCCCCCCTGGCGCTTCTGGTTCGAGTCCGAGGGCCCGGAGGACACGCGCGGTCCCGGGCAGGTGATCTTGGATGTCCGCGCCGCCGTCACCAGCGCCCTCGAAGGCCAGGGCCCCAGCCTGCGGATCGTGCGCCCGGAGGAGTCGTTGGTGGTGGCGGTGGATTTCGTCCCCGGATCCCCCTTCGTGATTGCCCATCCGCTGCGCACCCTGGTGGTGCGCGTGCGCAAGAAGGAGCTGGACGACCGGGCCGCGGGCAAGATCGCGCCCGAGGAGCTGCACCGCCGGATCGAGTACGTCGAGTACTAGGCCCGGCGGCGCAGGAGCAGGGCCAGGGTGGCCAGGGCCAGGGTTCCGTCCGTGGCCGCGAAGAGGAGGAAGGCCGCGGGCGAGCCCTCCGTGAAGTGGTCGAGCACGAAGAGGGCCGCCCCCAGCCCCTTGGCCAGGACGCCCGCCACCCAGAAGTAGCCGCGCCGTCCCTCCGGGTCCCGGGCCGCCCAGAAGTAGCCCACGGCCAGGGTGAGGGTGAACAGGCCGTTGAGCTGGGCGTTGAGAAGGGGCACGGGAGGGGGCGCTCCGAAGAGCTCGGCCAGGCGGGGCGCCGCCACTAGCATGGGCAGGGCGAGCGCGAGGTCGTAGAGTCCGGAGACGATCGCCAGCGACTTCAGCCCCACCCACGACCTCCTGGGGGATCAGGACCCCCCGCTTCGTTGACCCGCCCCGACGGCCCCTCCTATACTAAGCTTTTCGGTCTACCCGAGCTTCCCCATGAACAGCGACACCACTCTCCACGGGACCACGATCCTGGCCGTGCGCGTCAAGGGCGGCTGTGCGATCGCGGGCGACGGCCAGGTCACGCTTGGCCAGACGGTGGTGAAGCACACGGCCCGCAAGATCCGTCGCCTCCACAACGGCCAGGTCCTGGCCGGCTTCGCCGGCTCGACCGCCGACGCCATGGCCCTCTTCGCCAAGTTCGAGGCCAAGATCGAGGAGTTCCGGGGCAGCCTGGAGCGGGCCACCGTGGAGCTGGCCAAGGACTGGCGGACGGACCGCGTGCTGCGGAGGCTGGAGGCCTTCCTGGTGGTGGCGGACCGGGAGTCGTCCTACCTCCTCTCGGGCGCGGGGGACGTGATCGCCCCCGACGACGGTCTCATCGCGGTGGGGAGCGGCGGTCCCTTCGCCCTCGCCGCCGCCCGCGCCCTCGCCCGCAACACGGAGATGGACGCCGCCCGCATCGCCCTCGAGGCCATGAAGATCGCGGCCGGCATCTGCATCTATACCAACGACGCCATTCTCGTGGAGAGCCTATAGATGCCGATCCGCCTTCCCGCCGCCAGCGAGGAGCTGCGGACCCTCGACGCGCTCTCCCCCCGCGAGATCGTGGCCGAGCTGGACCGGCACGTGGTGGGCCAGGCCGCGGCCAAGCGCGCGGTGGCCATCGCGCTCCGTAACCGGATGCGCCGCCAGCGCCTGCCCCCGGACGTGGCGGCGGAGATCACGCCCAAGAACATCCTCATGATCGGGCCCACGGGGGTGGGGAAGACGGAGATCGCCCGGCGCCTGGCCCGTCTCTCCGGAAGCCCCTTCCTCAAGGTGGAGGCCTCCAAGTTCACGGAGGTGGGATACGTGGGCCGCGACGTGGATTCCATCGTGCGCGACCTCACGGAGGCGGCGGTGGACCTGGTGCGGCGCGAAAAGCAGGCGGAGGTGCGGGAGAAGGCGGAAGCCCAGACCGAGGAGCGCCTCCTCGACCTCCTGCTGCCGCCCCCGCGTTCCGGCTCCCCGCCCGAGACCCCGGAGGCGGCGGACGCGGCCGGCCGGGCCCGCGACTCCTTCCGCGCCACCCGCGAGAAGCTCCGGGCCCAGCTCCGGGCCGGACAGCTCGAGGAGCGGGTGGTGGAGATCGAGGTCCAGGACCGGAGCTTCCCCACCTTCCAGATCCTCTCCAACCAGGGCGTCGAGGAAATGGACATCAACGTCAAGGATCTGCTCCCGGGCCTCTTTGGCGGCAAGACCCGGCGGCGGGCGCTCCCCCTCGGGGAGGCGCGGGACGTGCTGCGCCAGGAGGAGGAGAGCCGGCTCGTGGACGCCGAGCACGTGGCCCGCCTGGCCGTGGAGCGGGTGCAGGCCGCGGGCATCGTCTTCCTGGACGAGATCGACAAGATCGCGGGCCGCGAGGGCCTCGCCGGGCCCGACGTGTCCCGCGAGGGCGTGCAGCGCGACATCCTGCCCATCGTGGAGGGCACCACCATCTCCACCAAGTACGGGGCGGTGCGCACCGACCACATCCTGTTCATCGCCGCGGGCGCTTTCCACGTGGCCAAGCCCACCGACCTCATCCCCGAGCTGCAGGGCCGCTTCCCGATCCGGGTGGAGCTCACCTCCCTGGGCGAGGAAGATCTGGTGCGCATCCTCACCGAGCCCAAGAGCGCGCTCGTCGAGCAGTACCGCGCCCTCCTCTCCACCGAGGACGTCGACCTCCGCTTCACGGAGGAGGCCGTCCGCGAGATGGCCCGCTTCGCCATGGAGGTGAACGAGGCTACGGAGAACATCGGAGCCCGCCGCCTGGCCACGATTCTGGAGACCGTGCTGGACGAGGTCTCGTTCGAGGGCGGGGGGCGGGGCGCACGGACGGTGGTGATCGATGCCCCCGAGGTACGCCGCAAGCTGGAGCCCCTGGTCAAGGATCAGGACCTGAGCCGGTTCATCCTTTAGGCACACCCTCCCGATGCGCCACCGCCGCCCGCGACGGCGTCCCCGGCTCGCCCTCGCCCTGGTCGTCCTCTTTCTTCCTGCTTGCGGCAAGAAGGGGAATCCGCTCCCCCCCCTGCGCCACATCCCGACCCCCGTCACGAGCGTCCACCTCGCCCAGCGCGGCGACCAACTGGAGATCACCTACGCGGCGCCGCGGGCGGCCACCGACGGCAGCCCTTTGGGCGTCCTCGAATTGGAGATCCTGCGGGCCGACGTCCCCGGCGACCTCGAGAAGGTCAGCGTTCGGCATCGGCGGTCGGCGGCCCCCGGGGAGACCCTGGTGGAGATCGGTCCCTTGCCCGCGCCCGACACCACCGTGCGCGCGACGGTGAAGGCCATCGCCAAGGGTCGTCCCTCGGTGCGGGGCGCGAACGCGACCCTCACCGTCCAGCCCATACCGGCCGCACCCAAGGCGCTCACCGCCACCTTGACGGGGGAAGGAGTGGCCCTCGTGTGGCGCGGGCAGAAACCGGTGGTCGTTCCGCGGCCCTCCCCGTCACCCCTGGCGTCGCCCCCGGGGGGGGCGTTCCCCCGGCCCTCGCCGTCACCGGTGGCCTCCGCCCCGGCCGCACCCCTCGCCTCCCCTCCGGCCACGCCCCCCCCGGCCTCGCCGAACCCCGCCGGCTCGGCCTCCCCCGGCCCGTCTCCGAGCCCCGC
>DATMQU010000379.1:0-6777 GCA_035566715.1 Vicinamibacteria bacterium | reverse complement strand
CCGCCGAGGCCTGCGGTCAGAAACCACTTGCCCGAGAGATCGCCGCCATAATGCTGTCGGCCGAGCTCGACGAAGGTCTCGTAGGTGCCCTGAACGATGCCCTGGGTGCCGATGTAGATCCAGGAGCCGGCCGTCATCTGGCCGAACATCATCAGGCCTTTGCGGTCGAGCAAGTTAAAATGTTCCCAGTTTGCCCAATGCGGTACGAGATTGGAGTTGGCGATCAGGACGCGCGGCGCGTCGGCATGGGTGCGGAACACGCCGACCGGCTTGCCCGACTGCACGAGCAGGCTCTCGTCGTCCTCCAGCGTGCGAAGCGCACCGACGATCCTGTCGAAGCTGTCCCAGTCGCGGGCCGCCCGGCCGATGCCACCATAGACCACGAGATCTTGAGGCCGCTCGGCCACCTCGGGGTCGAGGTTGTTCATGAGCATGCGGAGGGCGGCCTCCTGCTGCCAGGACTTGCAGGACAGGGTGCTTCCCCGCGGAGCGCGGATGGTGCGGGCGGAGGAGGGGGCGGCGCTCACGTCCGCCCCCAGGGACGGCGGCCGGACTCGTCCCGGACAAGGCCGTGGGTCCGTTTCCCCGCGGGAAGGGGCGATCGTCCCAAGGCGCGCATGACCGCCTCCTTCACTCCAGGGTACCGCATACCCTCCCCGCGGCCTCGGCGAGGGCGCCCGTGCGCACCAGGTCCGCCACCGCCTCGATCTCCGGGGAGAGCGAGCGGTCCCGATCATGGGGGGGGACCCGCTCGCGCACCAGGCGGTAGGCGGCTTCCAGCGGCGGCGACGTCCGCAGGGGCTTCAGGAACTCCAGGGCCTCGCACGCGGCCAGGAGCTCGATGGCCAGGATGCGGCGGGTGTTGGCGACCACCCGCGCCGCCTTGCGGGCCGCGCCCACGCCCATGGATACGTGGTCTTCCTTGTTGGCCGAGGTGGGGATCGAGTCCACGCTCGCGGGGTGGGCGAGGGTCTTGTTCTCCGCGGCCAGGGCGGCGGCCGTGACCTGGGCGATCATCAAGCCCGACTGGAGTCCGCCCTCGCGGGCCAGGAAGGCGGGGAGGTCGGAGAGGGCGGGGTTCACGAGCCGCTCCGTCCGCCGCTCGCTGATGGCTCCCAGTTCCGCCACCGCGATCGAGAGCACGTCCGCGGCGATGGCCACCGGCTCGCCGTGGAAGTTCCCCCCGGAGAGCATGTCGCCCGTCTCCGCGAACACCATGGGGTTGTCGGTGGCCGCATTCAGCTCGACCGTGAAGGTGCTGGTCACGTAGGCCAGGGCGTCGCGGGCGGCCCCGTGTACTTGGGGGATACAGCGCAGGGAATAGGCGTCCTGGACCTTGCCGCAGTCCCGATGCGACTCGCGGATCGAGCTCCCCGCGAGCAGCTTCCGCAGGTTCCGGGCCGCGGCCCCCTGCCCGGGATGGGGGCGGGCGGCGTGGATGCGCGGGTCGAAGGCCACGTCCGTCCCCTTGAGGGCGTCCAAGGTCAATCCCCCGGCCACATCCGCGGTGAAGACCAGGCGGGTCGCCTCGGCCAAGGCCAACCCACCCACCGCGGTCATGAGCTGGGTGCCGTTGATGAGAGCGAGACCTTCCTTGGCCTCGAGCACGACGGGGTGGAGGCCGGCCGCCCCCAGGGTCTCCATGCTCGGGTGAAGGTGGCCGCGGTGGAGACAGGCGCCCTCCCCGATGAGGGCCAGGGCGAGATGGGCGAGGGGCGCCAGGTCGCCGCTCGCGCCCACGGAGCCTTGGGACGGGATCAGGGGGTGGATGCGGCGGTTGATCATCTCGATGAGGAGGTCCAGCGTCTCCGGGCGGATGCCGCTGAAGCCCTTGGCCAGGACGTTGGCGCGCAGGACCATGAGGGCCCGCGTCTCCGGCTCGTCGAGGGGCTCGCCCACGCCCGCGGCATGGCTTCGGACGAGGTTGAGCTGCAGTTCCCGTAGCCGATCTGCGGGGATCACCACGTCCGCGAAGTTCCCGAAGCCGGTGGTGATGCCGTAGACCACGGTGCCGCGGGCCACCGCGTCATCCACCACCTTGCGCGCACGCGTCACCGCCTCCCGGGCCTTCTCGTCGAGGGCCACCGCGCGTCCGTGTCGGGCCACGGCTTCGAGGGCTTGGAGGCTCAAGCCCCCGCCGTCCAGAACCACGGGCTCGGGATGCGAGGAAGAGCTCATCCGATTGGCGGTGCGGGCCCGGCGACTATAGCATGGCCCCGGGCCCTTGCCGCGGGCCGGGGCCTCGGGTAGAATGGCGGGCTCAAGTGGTTTCGTTCTAACAAGGAGTGCGCATGGCTGACTGGGCGCTGATGACCCTACAGGTGCGGGGCAAGGTCCGGCGCTTCATCCAGGCGAGCGTGCTGAAGGAGGACACCGACGCCCTCCTGGCCCGGCGCAAGGGAGACTGCAATCGGTGCGGGGCTTGCTGCAAGATTCTCTTCCAGTGCCCGTTCCTCGGCACCGACGGCGAGGGCCAGTACACGTGCCGGATTTACGAGAAGCGTTTCGCCCAGTGTCGGCTCTTCCCGCTCCGTGCCCGAGACCTGCGGGAGCTGGGCGAGGAGTGCAGCTACACCTTCGACGCCGAGCCCGAGACCACCGCGGCCCCGGCCTCCCGCCCCGACTAGCCCCACCGCTTCTGCATGCCCAACATCGTGATCGCCGGCGCCCAGTGGGGCGACGAGGGTAAGGGGAAGCTCGTTGACCTCCTGACCGACAAAGTCCAGGTCGTGGCCCGCTACAACGGGGGCCATAACGCCGGCCACACCGTCATCGTGGAGGGCGAGAAGTTCGTCCTCCACCTCATCCCCTCCGGCATCCTCCATCCGGGCATCTTCTGCGTGATGGGCAACGGGATGGTGATCGATCCCTGGGCTCTGGAGGCGGAGATTGCCGAGCTGCGCGGGCGGGGCGTGCCGGTGGACGAGAACCTGCTCATCTCCGACCGGGCCCACCTGGTCCTGCCCCACCACCGGGCGCTAGAGGCGCTCTCCGAGGAGTTGCGCGGACCCCGAAGGATCGGCACCACCAATAGGGGGATCGGCCCCGCCTACGAGGACAAAGCGGGGCGCCGCGGGATCTGCATGGGAGATCTGCTGCGTCCGGCGGCGCTGCCGGCCAAGCTCGCGGAAGCCCGCCGCCATTTCGAGCTCGTCTTCCGTGGGGCCGGGCGCACGCCGGAGGTGGACTGGGAAGGGCTCATCCAGGACCTCACGGGCTTCGGCGATCGCTTGCGCGCGCGAATCGGCGACGCCTCCCTTGCCCTGCAGCGGGAGCTGGCCAGCGGATATTCGATCCTCTTCGAGGGCGCGCAGGCCACGCTCCTCGACCTCGACCTGGGCACGTACCCCTTCGTGACCTCCTCCTCGGCGGGGGCGGGGGGCGCGGCCCCGGGGCTTGGCATCCCCCCCACCCGCATCGACGCGGTTCTTGGCATTGCCAAGGCCTATACCACCCGCGTGGGCACGGGCCCGCTGCCCACGGAAATCGGAGGTCCGCGGGAAGAGGAGATTCGGACCCGCGGGAAGGAGTACGGGGCTACCACCGGCCGCCCGCGGCGGTGCGGCTGGTTCGACGCCGTGATCGTCCGCTACTCCGCGCGTGTCAACGGCTTTGATGCCATCGCCCTCACTAAACTGGATGTTCTGGACCATCTGGCCGAGATCCCGGTCTGCACCGCTTACAAGTGGGAGGGTGAGACGCTGCACGAGTTGCCCTCGGACCTCGCGGTGCTCGAAAGTTGCGTCCCCGTTTACGAGACCCTCCCCGGCTGGAAGGCGTCTACCGCCGGCCTCCGGGAGTTCAGCCGTCTGCCCGAGAACGCACGGCGCTACGTCGACCGCCTCTCGGAGCTGGTGGGGGCCGAAATCGGCATCGTCTCCACCGGCCCCGATCGCCGAGACACCGTCCTACGATCCACGAGTGCGATCGCCTCCTGGTTCGAATAGCCTCCGCTGCCGGAACCGGCAGCTTCCTCCTACCGCCACCTGCCCAGGCCCCAAGATCGGCGTGGACATCCATGGGCGAAGACCCTTAGCCCGCGGGCTCGCGGCGCGTCCCCCCGATCAGGGCCTCCGTTCGTCGCCCCGCGAGAGGGTCACTCCCAGCCACAGCGAGATCCCCAGCAATAGCGGTGCGGTTGCGGCACCGGGGAAGTATCCGCGCGAATCTACCGCCAGAGCGAGATGGCCGGCCCCGTTTCCCGCTTCCAGAATCGTCCAGAACCACGCCCAGCTCGGCCCAGATGGGTGGCCTGTGCGCACCCGCCACAGGTAGCACCAGACGCCGAACAACACGAGGACGACGTTGACGAGGGCAAAGCCAAGCGCGGGATTGCTGCTCACCAGGCTGCTGATGAAACGGGCCGGAGCGAGGACGTCGTAGAGACGGAACAAATACTCCTCCAGCGAATGCGCGGCCTGCGAGAGGATCAGACACAGGAACAGCCTCCGGCTCAGCGCCTTCATCGCCTAACCTCAGGCAGCGCTCGTTCTGCACCCCCGGATTGGCAGCGAGCCGGTACTCAGGCTACTCGTCCTCGGTCGTGAACCCAAATTCGCAATTCAATCGTTCAGGTTCGCTGGATTTGTGCGAAACGGCCCGAACGGAAGTCGGAAAGGGCCTGCCGAACCTCGGACTCGGTGTTCATCACGAAGGGTCCATAGCGAGCTACCGGCTCGCGCAGCGGCTGGCCGGCCAGGAGAAGGAGCCGAGCGCCCGCGGGCGCACCCGAAGGGACAGCGAGCCGCACGCTACGGCCCGGCCCGAGCACCCCCAGTTGGCCGTCGCTGAGCAACCGACTGTCGCTCCCGACTTCCGCCTCTCCCTCGAAGACGTACACGATTGCTTCGTGGCCCTCGGTGAGCGGCTGCTCGACGACCCCCCCCGCTTTCAGGCTCCAATCCTGGTAGACGATCGGGGTGCGGGTGTCGATCACCGCGCGAGCGCCGAGCGCCTCTCCCGCGATGACCCGAACGCGCGCCCGGCCGTCACCGGTCGCGGCCTGCGGAATCCGAGACGCGGGCACTTCCTGGTAGCGCGGCGCCATCATCTTGTCCCGCGCGGGCAGGTTCACCCAGACCTGGAATCCGTGTATGCGCCCGCCCTGCTCGCGGATGTACCCCGCCGGCATCTCGGAGTGCACGACGCCGCTGCCCGCCGTCATCCACTGCACGTCACCGGCGGCGATCGTCCCCTTGTTTCCCGCGGAGTCTTCGTGCTCGAACTGTCCCTCCAGGATGTAGGTCACGGTTTCGAATCCCCGGTGCGGATGATCGGGTGCGCCCTTCGCCTCGCCCGGTTCGTAGTCCGCCGGCCCCATCTCGTCGAGCAGTAGAAAGGGGTCAACGAGGGCCAAGGCGGTGGTGGGGAACGGCCGGCGGACGACGAAGCCGCCGCCCTCGAGCTGGCGGTGCGCCGTGATCACGCGTTCGACCTTACGACTCACGTTGCCTCCTCTTCTTCCTCCGTCGTTGGTCTTAGGCGGCGTCTTGCGGGGATGTCGCTGGTGCCGTCCTTCGGGCGACCAGCGGCAAGGTCCCGCCGATCAGGCCTGCGGTCACGGCGGCCAGGCCCCAGGTCTCACCAGACAAGGAGATTCCCAGCGCCTGATCGAGAGAGAGCGCCCCGGGCCCCGTGAACGCTAGCGCCACGGCCGCTCCGCCGAGCACCAGCGTGTACTCGTAGCCGCCGTTGTGGGCGAAGAAGCCTTTCTTGAGATGGGCACTGACCGCCGCCACCAACATCACGGCCCCGACCGCGGCGGCGGCGGCGGGGGTTAGAAAGCCAGCGGCCAGGAACAGGCCGCCCAGGAGCTCAGCGAGTCCGGCCTGCGCGGCATATAGCCAGCCGGGCCGGAAGCCCAACTGCTCCATGAACTGACCAGTGCCGGCAACACCGTAACCGCCGAACCAGCCGAACAGCTTCTGGGCGCCGTGAGCGGCAAGAGTCAGCCCTACCAGCAGACGCAAGATCAAGAGTCCGATGCTCATCCTAACCTCCCTCTTCCCAGTGCTTTCTGGGAAGCAGTAACTTCCCTTCAGATACCAATATAAGCCCCAGGGTATCGCGTGTCAAGTCGCTTTACTCTGGAAAGCTAGGTGTGGTATCCTGCGGGCAGGATGAGGAAAGGGACCGACCCCCAGTGTAGCGCGTACCAGAATGCGGTGAACCTGCTCGCTCGCCCTTGGACCGGGCTTATCCTGAGGCTGCTCCAGAGCGGCCCCCTCCGATTCAGCGAGCTCGAAGAGGGTACGCGTGGAGTGGGGGCCAAGACCCTGTCGGCGCGCCTCAAGGAGCTGGAGGCACGCCGGATCGTCGCGCGGCATGTCCAGTGTGGCCCCCCCGTGCGTGTGCAGTACACCCTGACCCCGAAGGGCCGGGCTTTCGAGAGAGTGGCGGCGGCGATAGAACGCTGGGGCCGGGAGCTCGTTGCCGAAGACTAGCCGGCGTTAGGCTCCAGCCCGTTGCTCTCTCTCTCCGGACAGCTGGGATTTCGTTGCCGGTTGAACCCCGAGAGAAGGGGCGGATCCCGTCGCCTTCCTCGTGTCGCCGCGAGCGGGTTCCATGACGGGCAGCGACTATGTGATCGACGGCGGCGCTTTGGTCGGCCGCCGCTTCATCACTATCGTGGTGGCTGCCCGTGCTCGATGACGAAGTCGGCCAGGAGATCAGCGTCCCGGCGGCGGGACGAGGTGTGCCGCGCCACGAGCGCGAGCGTGCGAGACGGCGCCGGCCGCGCGAACGGGCGCGCGACGAGCCGGGTGCCCTTGAGTATGC
>DATMQU010000378.1:0-3279 GCA_035566715.1 Vicinamibacteria bacterium | reverse complement strand
TGAGCTCCACGACTCCCCGCACGAGGGGCTCGACGAGAAACCGATTGGCCTGGAAGAACGACTGCACGTGCACGCGGAGCTCGCGACCCCCGAGGAGAGCGTGGACATAGGGCGCCCCCCGCAGCGAGACGTATCCTCGGGCCGCGCCCCGGCCCGCCACCGCCCCCAGCCCGGTGAGCCCCGGAGCGCCCTCGGCCAGGGCGAGAAGCCCCACCGCCTGCTGCGCGTCCATCTCCGTCTCCAAAGAAGCGACAAGTTCCCGGCCATCCAGAGACTCCGCGAGGTCGATGCCCCGTACTCCACCCGCCAGGTCCGGTCTTCGCTCCAGGGCGCCGCGCAGGCCACGGGCGGCCCGGTTCATGGCCGCAGAGAGCTGGAGGCAGTAAGGCAGGTCCACCACCCGATGGCTGCCCTCCTCGTGGAGCCCGAGGTGCAGCGAGCCGTCCCGGGTCTGAAGATGGAACGCGGCCCGCGTCCGCCAGCCCTCCTCCGGCGAAGGAGCGATCGGGATCTCCCCTCCCCAGGCCGCACCCGCCCGCTGCAGGGACTCCCGCAGGACCCCCTCCTTGAGCCGCAGCTGCGCCGCGTAGTCGAGCTCCTGGTACGCGCACCCGCCACAGCGCGCCGCGTGGGGGCAGGGCGAAGGGCGTCGCTCGGGCGAGCCCGCGAGCAGGGCCTCCAGGGTCGCCTCCACGTACCCGGAACGCACGGCCCCCACCCGCGCCCGGACGCGATCGCCGGGCAGGGCCCGGGGGACGAAGACGACCTGCCCTTCATGGCGGGCCAGACCCAGGCCGCGGTAGACCCCCTTCTCGACCACGACCTCCACCCGGTCGTGCTGCCGGAGCCCGGGCCCTCCCGCCCGCTTCGTCACCCCTCGGCTCCCCAGGGAGCGGCGGTCGCCGCGGAGACGGCGTGGAACAGGCTGAGGCGGGGGAGGCCGTGGGCCTCGAGCAGGCGTCGAGCCCGGGACTCAGCGCGGATCTGGTCCAGCACGCGGGCAGGCAGCCGTTCCCGGTAGGGGGCCAGAGCGTCCTCCACCTCGCCCCAGAGGCGAGCCACGACCTCCGGGCCTGCCTCCTCCTTGAGGGCACCCAGGAGGAGGGCTTCCCGCCCAGCCAGCCAGCTCTCCACCCCCTCGAGCCCCTCCCCCGCGGCCCGGGTCCGGAGGTCGGCCGCCAGCTCCCGGGCCACCCTCTGCCCGGTCGGGCCCAGCCCCCGGGCCCGCTCCAGGTCCGCGGCGAACCCCCTCAGCACGGTGTCGACGTCGATCTCCGCCCCCAGCGACAGCGACCGCGACCAGCGGTCGCGGGCGGCGTCCACCTCGCTGGCGCAATAAGCGAGGCTCCCCACCTTCCGGTCCCGGCTCCACGAAAGCGCGTGGCTGTCCAGGGCGTCCGCGATTCCCCGCAGGACCACGCGCAGGGGGATTCCCGCCGTCCGCCACTTTCGAATGAGGAGCCAATCCGCGTTCGAGAGCAGGAGGGGGTCCCCGCGCCGGGACACGAAGAACTCCTCAATCGTTTGGTAGTACGAAGCCTCCGGGTCGGGAGGGGTCACGGGCCGCCCCTACCGCGCGGGCGTCCGGTTGCGGTCCCAGATCAGCCGCAGCCCGGTGAGGGTGAGCACGGGGTCCACGGCTTCTATGGAAGGGATATCGCCGGCCAGCGTCTCGGCCAGGCCGCCCGTGGCCACCGCCTTGACCGGTTCCTGGAGCTCGGCGCGGATGCGACGGATGAGGCCCTCCACCATCTCCGCGTAGCCGAAGTAGAGCCCAGCCTGGATGGAGCCCACCGTGGACTTCCCCACCACCCGACCCGGATTGCGCACATCCACTCGGGGCAGCCGGGCCGCCCGCTGGAACAGCGCGTCCGCGCTGATCCCGATGCCGGGGCAGATGACGCCTCCCGCATATTCGCCCTTCTTGGTCACGACGTCGAAGGTCGTGGCGGTCCCGAAGTCGACCACGATCACGGGGCCGCCATAGGCGGCGAACGCGGCCACGCCGTTCACGATGCGGTCCGCGCCCACGTCCCCGGGCGGCTCGTACAGGATCGGCATCCCCGTGCGCACACCGGGCTCGATCACGAGCGGGTCGTGGCCCAGGTATTGGCGGGACAGAGCGACCAGGACGGGGGTCAGGGGCGGCACCACGCTGGCCAGGGCCACGCCTTCGACCTGCGCCGGTTCGAGGTCGGAGGTGGCGAAGAGGTTCCGGACCAGGATGCCGTATTCGTCGGCGGTCTGCTCCCGCCGCGTGGTCAGGCGCCAATGGGCCTTGAGCTCGGTCCCCTGGTGAATCCCGAGCACAGTGTTGGTGTTACCGACGTCGATGGTGAGGAGCACGCTCATTGGGAACCGGGGTCCCTCAACCGCAACTCCCGGACGTCGCCGGCAATGACCGGCACCCGGGACCCGTCTTCGAGCTCGAGGAGAAGCGCGCCCCCTTCGTCCACGTCGCGGGCCAAGCCCCGGATGGCGATACCGGCAGCCGAGCGTGCCTCCACCGGCCGCCCCCACCAGGGTACCGAGCGCGCGCGCCACGCGGCGAGAAGGGCCGCCGGCTCCCCCCGGATCAGGTCATCATACCAGACGGCCAGACCGGCCACGACCGCCGCCCCCAAGGCGACCGCATCGCAGCCGGCGCCGGTTTCCTCCCGGAAGGAAGTGGCGGTCGCCCGCACAGACACGGGCAGGCCCGCCGGGGGGAGCTCGAGATTGATCCCCACCCCGACCACGACCCACTCCAGGCCGGCGTCGCCGGCCGCGGATTCGGCGAGGATTCCCCCCAGCTTGTGTTCTCCGATGACGACGTCGTTCGGCCACTTGAGCTGGGCGCTCAGTCCCTGTTCGGCGAGCGCGTCCGCCACCGCCACCCCCGCCGCGAGGGGGATGAGACCACCGGGGCGGAAACGGGGCCGCAACAGAACCGAGAGATAGAGCCCCCCGGGGGGCGAGGCCCAGGCGTGGCCCTGTCTCCCCCGCCCCGCCGTTTGCTCGTCGGCCAGAACCACGCTCCATTCCGGGGCCCCCGTCCGCGCCCGCTCCTTCAAGAGATCGTTGGTGGAGCCCAGGGTCGGGAAGTGCTCGATGGGCCCCGCCCAGGCCGCTCCCCTCGCCTGGAGCTGCCTCTGGAGTCGCTCCGCGGTCGCGCTCATGCCTCTTCGATTTCGAGCGAGATGTCGGCGGCGGGCGCGGAATGGGTCAGCGCTCCCACCGCGATGTAGTCCGGCCCGGCCTCGGCATAGGAGCGGACGGTGGCCAGGGTCACTCCTCCCG
>DATMQU010000377.1:0-2867 GCA_035566715.1 Vicinamibacteria bacterium | reverse complement strand
CCCCCCCCGCCGGCCCCACAGACCTTGGCCCCGCCTCCGGCCGACGCTGCCACCTCCGTGATCCGGTCGATCTCGGGAGTGGTGACGCCGGGCGCCAGCCGCTTGCGGGCTTCCCACTCCTCCGCCATGAGCGCACCCACGTCCTGGTAGCACGCCGAGACCAGGGCTTGGCGCAGGCGGCGGGCGGCGGAGGCAATTGCCGCCAGCGCCTCCTGCACCCGCGGGTCTCCGTCGCCCTGTCCCTTGAGCAGGCTGCAGTTGTTGATCCCGGAGGAAGCCGTGACCCCGGAGTCGACCAGGATCAATGACTCTTCGACCCTTCCGGGATCGGTCGCTAGGCGCTCGACCCGCACCGTCCCCGCATCGAGATGCACCGCCAGGACGCCCCCGTGGATGGCGGCGAGATAGTCCTGGATCCCGGCGGGGACGCCGAGGCACTGGCTCTCCGCGTCCCGCAGGATTGGCCAAAGATCTCCCGGATTCAAATCCCGGGCCGTGGCGCGGGCCGCCGCCCCCGCCACCGCCACCGCCAGGGCCGACGATCCCCCGAGGCCGGCGCCGGCGGGCACCTTCGCCTGCGTCGTGACCCTCACTCCCGACTCGATCCCCAAAGCACGCAGGATGTGAGCCACGAGCGAGAGCCCGCCGTGCCCCAGCAGATCCGACACCTCCTTTCCTTCCCCCTTCTGGAGCGTGTCCTTGGACTCGATTCGCACTCCCGCCACTCCGGTCTCCACCCGGCACCAGGCTCGGCGGTCGATGGCCACGCTGAGCGTGACCGCTCCCGGATAGAAGAGGTAGAGGGGCCAGATATCGAGGGCTCCCCCCGCGAGATCCACGCGGCAGGGGGCGGTGGCTTCGACGACGCTCGCCTTCATGGGGCGACTAGTCTCGGCCTCTCGGAGGCCGGCTCCTACCGGCCTCCGCCATCTCGGCCTCAGGGCGGGGGGTGTCCCCGGAGAGGTGACGGGGGCGGCGGTCTTCCCTCATGGCTCCCCCCGCCCGGGGGCCGTCCCCGCGGGGGTGTGGCCGCGCATCAGCGTTTCGGAGGGCGTTAGGTGTCTTGGCTGGGGCACGTTCCCCTCCGCATCCGCGGCGCCGCTGGTCGACCTGCTAGTATAGGCCAGGCTCGGGGTGGTGGCCCGTTCCGGCATGGAGTGTCCACGGTGCGGCCAGACCGATGTCGAGGCAGCCGCGTGCCCGCGGTGCGGCGTCGTCTTTGCAAAATTGCGGCCCCCGCGCGTGCGGGCCCCGGGGCCGGAGGCCTCCCCGCCCGCTCCATCGGAGGGCCCCTCCCGCCGCCGCCGAGCCCCCGTCCTGGAGATCTATGCGCTTGCCTTAACCGTGGCCCTGGGCGCATGGCTTCTCAGGCGCCCCGCGGCGTCCCCCGCGAGTGTCGCCAGCCAGGCCACCCCCACCCTCCCGGTCGCTCCCCCCCCGGCCCCCGCGGCCGCGATTGACCTCCCCCCCGCGCCCGCGACGCCCTTGCCGCCACCGCCCGAGGTGGCCGCGGTCCCTGAGGGCGGCCTCTCCCCTGCCGATTATCGGGCCGCCAAGCAACTCGTAGACCAAGTCCAGTCCCGGGGGTCGATGGACCCCGGGGACATCCAGGTCGTGGAGTCTCTCGCCTCCCGTTACCCGGGTGAAGCGCCACTGAAGGAGCTCCGCGAGGCGGTGCTCATCAAGATCGCTAACCAAGAGCGCGCCCAGCGGCGCTACGGAGAGGCCTTGGCCGATTTGCGCCGGGCCATCACGGCCCGGCCGGAAAGCCCGGCCCCGCGCTCGGTCCTGGTGGACGTCCTGCTGGAGATGGGCGATTGGACGGGGGCGGAGGGGGCCGCCCGCGAGTTTCTCGCCGTGAAGCCCCGCGACCCGAGTGGACTCCGGAAGCTGGGCTACGCCCTCATGCGACAGGACCGCAACCGCGAGGCGGTGGAGGCCCTCCGCGCCGCGCTCGAGATCCGCGAGGACGCCCAGGCGCGCGCGCTCCTGGATGTCCTGCAAAAGGGGATGGCGGACGAGAGGGGCATGACCGAGCAGAGGCTGGCCCGCTTCAACGTGCGCTACGACGGCGAGGCGCACGAGGATGTGGGCCGGGAGATCCTCCGCCAGCTCGAACACCACTTCGCCACCCTGGCCGTGACCCTCGACTACCAGCCGACGGCCACTATTCCCGTGATCCTCTTTTCACAGGAGAGCTATTACGACGCGGCCGGGGCCCCGGCCTGGTCGGGGGGCGCCTACAACCATCTGGACGGTCGGATCCGCATTCCCATCCGGGGGCTCACCTCCTCCCTCACTCCCGACATGGACAACACCCTGATCCACGAGCTGACCCACGCTTTCATCAACGACCGCTCCCGGGGGCTCGCCCCCCGGGACGTCCACGAGGGCCTGGCCCAGTACATGGAGGGCAAACGCGTGGGCTCCATGCTCACGCCCCAGCAGGTCACGGCCCTGGCCGACGGCCGCATCCAGGGCGTAGGCGGCTTCTACCTGGGAGCCCTCTCGTTCATGGAGTATTTGGAGGCACAGCGGGGACAAGGGGGAGTGAACGAGCTCTTGCGGACCATGGGAGAGACGGGGGACACGAACGAGGCTTTCCGGCGTGTCTACGGCCAGGACTACGATGGCACGCGGCGGGCCTGGGCCACTCGCCTGCGCCAGGAGCACGGCTCCTAGCGAGATCTCGGCGAACCGAAGGGCGTGAATGGCCCCCGGCGACTCTCGCTCCCCTCAAGCGTTCCTGAAGAGGGTCTCTTCTCCTCTGCCGAGCCGGGGTGCTCTCGGCTATCCCGGTCAGCGAACGCTGAGCTCGAAGGGGAGCCGCGCAATGGGCCCGCTACCGTTGAGGCTGGAAATCCAGC
>DATMQU010000376.1:0-18981 GCA_035566715.1 Vicinamibacteria bacterium | reverse complement strand
TGTGCCTGGCCATCGAGCCCATGGTGAACGCGGGGGGGCCCGAGGTGCGGGTCCTTAAAGATGGCTGGACGGCGGTCACCGCGGACCAGAGCCTGTCTGCGCACTTCGAGCTCTCGGTGGCCATTACCCGGCACGGGCCCTGGATCCTCTCCGAGCCGTACCCGTACGCCGCCGCGGAGACGGAGGCGAGGCATGCCTGAGACGCCTCGGGACGCGATGGAGGTGAACGCGACGGTGCGGGAGGCCTTGCCCAACGCCCTTTACCGGGTGGAGCTGGAGAGCGACGGTCGGGGCCAGGCCCTGGCCCACGTCTCCGGGGGGTCGAGCCTCCTCCGCCTGCTCCCCGGGGACGCGGTGGTGGTGGAGTTGATGCCCTACGACCAGGGTCGGGGCCGCATCGTGCGCCGGCGGGGGTCGGGAACGGTTGGAGCATTGGCGGCCAAAGAGAGGGATTCGAAGTGAAAGTAAGGTCGTCGGTCAAGAAGATCTGCGCCAAATGCAAGGTGGTGCGCCGCCGGGGAGTGGTACGGATCATCTGCAGCAATCAGAAGCACAAGCAGAGGCAGGGGTAAGGAATGGCACGCATCGCAGGCGTCGATCTTCCGCGTCAGAAGCGGGTCGAAGTGGCGCTCACGTACATCTATGGCATCGGGCCGAGCCGCAGCAACCGGATCCTGGGCAAGGCGGGGATCGACCCCAACGTCCGGGTGAAGGACCTCTCCGAGGAGGAGGCCAGCCGCATCGCCAAGATCATCGACAGCGAGGGCGGGGTGGAGGGCGACCTCCGCAAGGACGTGGCCATGAACGTGAAGCGGCTGATGGAGATCGGCTCCTACCGGGGCATGCGCCATCGCCGGAACCTGCCCGTCCGCGGCCAGCGCACCCACACCAACGCGCGCACCCGCAAGGGCCCCCGGCGGGCCATGATCCGCCCCAAGGCCGCACCGAAGGTCTAGGAGACACGAGATGACCAAAGTCGTCGGCGCCAAGAAAGCCAAGAAGGAGAAGAAGCACGTGGTGCACGGGATCGCCCACGTGCACGCCTCCTTCAACAACACCCATGTCACCATCACCGACTTGGAGGGCAACGTGGTGACCTGGTCCAGCGCGGGAACGCTGGGATTCAAGGGTTCGCGCAAGGGGACCCCCTTCGCCGCCCAGCAGGCGGCCGCGGCCTGCGCCACCGCGGCCAAGGACTCGGGACTGCGGTCCCTGGACATCCGGGTCAAGGGGCCGGGCAGCGGCCGGGAGTCGGCCATCCGCGCCCTGCAGGCGGCGGGGGTGGAGATCAAGTCCATCCGGGACGTGACCCCAATCCCCCACAACGGCTGCCGCCCCCCCAAGCGGCGTCGGGTTTAAGGACGCGATATGGCTCGATACATTGGTTCGGTTTGCCGTCTCTGCCGGCGCGAGGGGATGAAGCTGTTCCTGAAGGGCGACCGGTGTTTCACGGAGAAGTGCGCGATCGAGAAGCGCAACTACGCTCCCGGCCAGCATGGCAAGGGGGGGCGCGTGAAGAGCAAGTTGCAGGGTTACGGCCTCCAGCTCCGCGAGAAGCAGAAGACCAAGCGCCTTTACGGGATGCTCGAAGGGCAGTTCTCCCTCACCTTCGACCGCGCTGCCCAGGAGAAGGGCGTGGTGGGGGAGACCCTGCTCAGCAAGCTGGAGCGGCGGTTGGACAACGTGGTTTACCGGCTGGGCTTCGGCGCCTCGCGGGCCCAGGCCCGGCAGCTCGTGCGCCATGGGCACGTGCGCATCAATGAGAAGAAGCTGAACGTGCCCTCGTTCCAAGTGCGGGTGGGCGACGTGGTGGCCCTAGCCCCGCGGGCGGCCAAGAACGCGCTAGTGGCCGCGTCGGTGGAGGCGGTCAAGGGCCGGGGCGTCCCTAAGTGGTTGGAGCTGGACGCCGCCGGGATGAAGGGGAAGGTCCTGTCGATGCCCGCCCGGGACGACGTGAACTTCCCAATCCAGGAGCAGCTCATCGTGGAGCTGTACTCGAAGTAAGAACCGCGGCCCCGGGGACGCGGGCGAACCGCCCGCGGTCATCCGGGCCCTGGAGGACTCTCAGAAAATGCTGTGGAAAGGTTTCCAGAAACCGAAGCGCCTCGAGGTCGAGCGGGAGAGCCTGACCGATCATTACGGGCGCTTTTTCGCGCAGCCCTTCGAGCGGGGCTTTGCCACCACCGTGGGGAACGCCCTGCGGCGGGTGCTGCTCTCGAGCATCGAAGGGGCGGCCATTACCGCGGTGCGGGTGGAGGGCGTCTTGCACGAGTTCTCCCCCATCCCCGGGGCCATGGAGGATACGACCGACCTCATTCTCAACCTCAAGCGGGTGCCCCTGAAGATGCACGTGGAGCACCCCAAGAGCCTCACCCTCAAGACCTCGGAGGCGGGGGAGATCCGGGCCAAGCACATCACGCCCGACCCCGACGTCGAGATCTTGGACCCCGAGGCCTACATCGCCACCCTCGGCCAGGGCTCGACCCTATCCGTGGAGATGCGGGTCAAGCAGGGCCGGGGCTACGTCTCCGCGGACAAGAACTTTGACGAGGACCTGTCCATCGGCTGGATCCCCGTCGACTCCGTGCATTCGCCGATCAAGAAGGTCAACTACTTCGTGGACGCGGCGCGCGTGGGCCAGGCCACCGACTACGAGAAGCTCACCCTCGAGGTCTGGTCGAACGGCGCCGTCACCCCGCGGGACGCCGTGGGCCTGGCCGCCAAGCTCATGAAGGACCACCTGACCATCTTCATCAACTTGGAGGAGGACGAAGAGGAAGCGGAGGGCACGCCGGTGGAGCTCTCCGAGCAGGACCGCGAGGTCTGGTGGGAGAAGCTCAACAAGAGCGTGGACGAGATGGAGCTCTCCGTCCGCTCCTACAACTGCCTCAAGAACGCCAACATCCGCACCATCGGAGAGCTGGTTCAGAAGACAGAGAGCGAAATGCTCAAAACCAAGAACTTCGGCCGGAAATCCCTGAACGAGATCAAGGAGATCCTGGCCGGCATGGGGCTCTCCCTGGGCATGAGGCTCGACAACTACCCCCAGCCCCAACAGGAGCGCTAGACGGGGTCGGCAGGAAGACCACAAACAGCGAGCGCCGGAAACTATGAGACATCGAGTCGCGCACCGTAAGCTGGGACGGGTCACGCCCCACCGGATCGCCCTTCTCCGCAACCTGGCCTCCGCCCTCTTCGAGCGGGAGCGGATCCGCACCACCTTGATGAAGGCCAAGGAGCTCCGGCCCTACGCGGAGCGTCTGATCACCCTCGCCAAGCGCGAGGACGACCGGCTGCACGCCCGCCGGCTCGTCTCCCGGGACATCCAGGACCCGGTTGTGATCAAGAAGCTCTTCGACAGCCTGGGCGCCCGCTACGCCACCCGACCGGGGGGCTACACGCGCATCCTCCGCCTCGGTCCCCGCAAGGGGGACGGGGCGGAGATGGCGATCCTGGAGCTGCTGGGCTCGGAATATCAGCCCAAGAAGAAGGACGAGAAGGGCAAGACCAAAGAGGCGGCGGCCCCCAAGGCCAAGGGCGAGAGCAAGCCCAAGCCCAAGAGCGAGAAGAAGGCCAAGGGCGCCAAGCCCAAAGAGGAAGAGGCCGCGGAGTAGAGGCGGCCCCCGACCTTACTCCGGCCGCACCGCGGCGGAGGCAGCGTCCCGGCCGTAGGTGAAGACGGCCAGAAGGTGCAAGCGCATCGCGCTGGTCCGCCGGAACACCCAGGAGGCCACGGTCTGCTCCGCCGACGGCTTCAGGATGTCGGGACCGGTCACGCTCTGCACAGTCGTGATCCCGGCGGCATTAACGGCAAAGCGGACTTCCACGGTGCCCGTGGCCCCCGCCATCCGAGCCAGGGGGGGCGGCGACGGCCGCCGGCCCCGCGCGAGGTCGGGCACCCCCTCGGAAAGACCGACGTCCCGGATGGCGGAGACGCCTGACTCCACGACGGGGGCGGGGACCGGCCCGGGAGGGGTGTCGGGCGCGGGCGCAGTCATCGTCTCCGTGGACGCGGGAGGCGAGCCGGCCGCGGGAGACGGTCGGGGGACGGGGCTGGCCGCGGGGGCGGGCGCCGCGGCCGGGGAGGGCCCAGGGCTCGGCCCCGTCGTGGGCGCCGGGTTGGCTGGCGACCCTGCCTCGCCCGCGGTCAGGGGGGCGGGACTCGGCGCGGGGCTGGCCGTGGGTGCCGGTGCCGCCGTCGCGGGCGCGGGCACGGCCCCACCCGCCGCGGGCACGGACGCGGCAGGCGCCGCCGGGGGGGATGACGCTTGGCTCGGGGGCAGCGACTCGCTGCGGCGGAGGCCGGTGAGGCGGAGGTCCACTCGGGGCGGGGTGCCCTTGCTCCCGGCTACGAAGTCTGCCTCCACGCGGAAGGAAACAATGGCGTTCGTGCCGTCGGCCGCGAAGCGCCAGGTGCGCAGGGCTTGCAGCAAGGCGGCCGTCCAAGGCATGCCGCCCGTCACCACTTGAGCGTCGGCCACCTGGCCATCCGCGTCCAGGGTCAGCTCGGCGGTCACGGACGCGGACTCGTGGGCGTCGGGGGGGAAGGCGGGAGTTGACCCCTGCCGCAGCTCCGGGATGCCGTCTTGGCGCTTGATCTCCGGCAGCTTGACGAGAAAGCTGATGGGCACGGTCAGGCGGACGCTCACCGGCTTTCCGTTCACCTTGGTGACCTCGTACTCCCATTGTTGGGCGGCGCTCACCGCCGCCTCATCGAAGGGGGGCACGCTTCGGATCACCTGGACCGCGGCCACCTTTCCCGCGGTGTCGATCACCAGCTCCAGGATCACGATTCCCCCGACACCGCGGGCCTGGGCTTCGGGCGGGTACTCGGGCTTCACGGTCTTGGTCCGCTTGGGGACGGGCACGCCGCCGCTACCCGCCTGCAGGGGGGCATCCTGGGTCGCGGCCGGAGCGGTGGCGGCGAGGAGACCCCAGAGGAGCACCGCTCCTGTCTGGACGCGCATCATGCTTTCACTCTAGCGCATTTGGGCCCCCGCCGGACAGGAGTCATTCCTCCTCCTTTACCTCTCCCCGCTCCGCCCGGGCCGTGGCCACGATCTTCTCCTGAAGGTGGGCGGGCACCTCGTCGTAGTGTCCCATCTCCATGTGGTAGGAGCCGCGGCCCCCGGTCATGGAGGTGAGCTCGGCGTCGTAGGAGAGCATCTCCGACATGGGCACCTCGGCGCGGATGACCTGAAGGCTTCCCTTGGGCTCCATTCCCTGGGGCCGGCCGCGGCGGCTGGAGAGGTCGCCCATCACCGCTCCTGCGAAGTCCTCGGGGACCGCAATCTCCACCTTCATGATGGGCTCCAGGATCGTCGGTCGGCATTTGGCCACCGCGTCCTTGAAGGCGAGCGAGCCCGCGATCTTGAAGGACATCTCCGAGGAGTCCACGTCGTGGTACTGGCCGTCGAACAGCTCCACTTGGAAATCCACCATGGGGTAGCCGGCAACGAAGCCGCGCAGCCGCGCCTCCTGGATGCCCTTCTCCACCGCGGGGATGAAGTTCTTGGGGATGGATCCCCCGAAGATGTCGTCCACGAACTTGAAGTCCTCGCCCCGGGAGAGGGGCTTCATGCGGATCTTGCAGTCCCCGAACTGCCCGTGCCCGCCCGTCTGCTTCTTGTGGCGGCCGTGCCCCTCCGCGGGGGCCTTGATGGTCTCGCGGTACGGGATCTTGGGCTTCTTGAGGTTGACCTCGACCTTGTAGCGCTTGCGCAGCTTGCCGACCACCACTTCCATGTGGAGCTGGCCCATACCCGAGAGCCGCATCTCGTGGGTTTGGGGATCGCGGGAGAGGCGGAGCACCCGATCTTCCTCCATGAGCCGCTGGAGGGCGGCCGAGATCTTGTCCTCGTCCCCCCGGGTCTTAGGCTCGATGGCGAAGGTGGTGGCGGGCTCCGGGAACACGAGGGGGGGATAGATGATGGGGCTGGCTTTGTCGCAGAGGGTGTCGCCGGTCTGGGTCTCCTTGAGCTTGGCCACCGCCCCCAAGTCCCCGGCTTGGATCTCGGGGACGGGGGTTTGGTTCTTGCCCTGCAGCAACTCGAGGGCTCCTACCCGCTCGCTCGCGTCGCGGGAGGCGTTGTGGACGTTGCTGTCGGCCTTCAAGGTTCCGGAGTAGACACGGAACAGGCTGAGCCGGCCGGCATGGGGATCGGCGATGGTCTTGAACACGAACGCGGAGAACGGCGCGTTCGGGGAAGGCTTGCGCGTGGTCTCCGTCTTGCGCACGGGATCCGTGCCCGCGACGTCACCCCGCTCGGCGGGGGAGGGCAGGAGATCCACCATCGCGTCCAGGATCGGCTGCAGGCCCACGTTGCGGAGGGAGGAAGCAGGGAGGACGGGGAAGATACGGCCGGCCAGGACCGCCTGGCGCAGGCCCCGCCCCAGGTCGGCCGGGGGCAGCGTGCCCTTATCGAAGAACTCCTCCATGAGTTCCTCGTTGCTCTCCGCCACCATCTCCACGAGTCGATCCCGCTGGGCCTTCTCCATTTCCCGGAACTCCGCGGGGACTTCCACGGCCTGGAACTTCCCGCTCTGGTCCTCGCTGTACACGTCGGATTTCTCGCCGAGAAGGTCGGTCACGCCCACGAACCCCTTCTCCTCGCCCAGGGGGATGACGACGGGCACCGCCCCCCGGCCGAAGGCCCGCTCCAGGGACTGAAGCGTCCGCTCATAGGAGGCGCGCTCCCGGTCCATGCGGTTGACCACGATCAGGCGGGGGATCCCGTACTCCTCCGCGTAACCCCAGACCTTCTCCGTTTGCACCTCCACCCCCGCCACCGAATCCACCACCACCAGGGCGGCGTCCGCCACCCGGAGCGCGGCCCGCGCCTCGGCCAGGAAGTTCGCGTAGCCGGGCGCGTCGAGGAGGTTGATCTTGGTCTTCCGCCACTCCCCCCAGGCGAGGGCGGTCTGGAGGCTGATCTTGCGCTCGATCTCGTCGGGATCGAAATCGGTGGGCGCCGTTCCGTCGTCTACGCGGCCCAAGCGGTTCACGGCCCCCATGTCGAAGAGCATGGCGGAGGCGAGCGAGGTCTTGCCGCATCCGCCATGACCCACGAGCGCGATGTTGCGGATGTTGGGGGCGTCGTAGACCTTCATGCCTCTCCTCCCTGGTCGGGGGTGGTCCTGTGAGGGCCCCCCGGAGCGCGCGCCCCGGCGGTTTCGGGCCGGATCATACCACTGGGCCCCCCGGCCGCCGGAAGCCCGCGCGGGCCGGGGATATAATCAGCCATGGTGGCCTGGTTTCCCTCCCGCCGGCTGGTGGCCTTCGACGCGGCGTCGGTGGCGGGGGCCCGGTTGGTGCGTGGCCTGCGTGGCCCCCGGCTGCGTTCCCTGGAAATCGTGCCCCTGCCTCCCGGGGCGCTCGTCATTTCCGCCTTCACAGCCAACCTGGCGCGTCCGGCCGAGGTGTCGGCGGCCCTCGCCCACCTGCGGGGGGCCTTGGGCGGGGGTCGGGTGACGCTCGTCCTCCCCGACGGCCTCGCCCGGGTGCTCCTTTTGGAGGCCCCGAAGGGCGCCGACCCCCAGGAATACGCACGCTTCCGGTTCGGGCCGGCCCTCCCCTATCCGGTGGGGGAGGCCGCGATCGACCTCCTGCCCCTGGATGGACGGCGGCTGTTGGCAGCCGCGGTGCGCCGGGACGTGGTGGCGGGCTACGAGGCGGCCGCCGCCACGGCCGGCTTCCAAACGGACCGCGTCGACCTCGCGCCGTTGGCCGCGCTCTCCGGCCTCTTGCGGCAGCCGCGGCCGGCCCGGACGGTGGAGATCGTGCTCGGGGACGCCGCCCTCTCCCTGGCTGCCTTTGAGGGGGGGAGGCTCAGCGCCTTCCGCAGCCGTCGGCGCGACCCCGGGCCCGGGGAAGCGGAGCGAGTGTACGGAGACGCCGCCCGCACCGCCCTCCCCGGCAACGGGGATCCGCCGTTCCTCCGGGTCACCGGCGTGGGGGCGCGGAGCTTCCGGGATGACCTGGCCGGGGCCGGGCAAACGGTGGAGTTGGCGGCGGTGGTGCCGGGGGCGGGCTCGCGGGGAGAGGCGGCGGAGCTTCCATGGTTGGGAGCGGCCCTGGCATGAGTCGGGGACGCGACTTCTCTCGCCACCCGCGACGGGCGGGCCTCTCCGCCTGGGACGGGGGGCTCTTGGCGGCGGCCGTCGCTCTGTTTGCCGTTTCCGGATACGCTGCCGCTCGCGCGCAGTCTGCGGTCGAAGCCGCACGCGGCCGGCTCGAGGAGGCCCGGCGCGATGGCGAGGGGGCCCGCGACCGGCTGCGTGTCCTCGAGTCGCGCTCGGGAAAGGAGGAGGGACTGGCCTCCCGCGTCCTCCTGACCGCCGAGGCGCCTCCCCCCCGAGTCGTCGCCGACCTTGCCGGCCTTGTCCCCCCGGACGTGCGGCTGGACGGGGTGGGCCTGTCCTACGGCCGGGGAGTGGAGCTGGAGCTGCAGGTGGTCGCCCGCAAGGCCCAAGCCTACGATCTCTTTCTCAAGCGGCTGGGCGAGTCGCCCCGGATCTCTGCGGTGTCGCCGGGGACCGAGAACCGAGACGGCGAGGTACGGGCCTCGGTACGCGCCACTTACAGACCGCCGGGGAGCCTCCGCGAATGAGGACGGGCGCGCGCGTCATCGCCGCTGTCCTGTTGCTGGGGGCGGGCCTGCTCTACACGGAGGTCACCCTTCCCGCCCACCGGGCAGCGGCCGATACCGACGCCGCGGTGACGCGCGCGCGCGCCGAGCGTCCGGGCCTGCGGGCCCGCCTGGCCGCGCGGGAACTGCAGGCGGCGGCGGAGGATAAGGCCAACGCGGTGGTGGCCGCCGCCACCAGCGGTCCCGGCGACCCCGTGGTACGGCTGCGCCGCTCGGTGGTGGGATCCCTGGAGGGGGCCACGGTTTCCGGGGCACGGCTGGCCGTCACCGCGGGGCGTCCTCCGGTGGGGGCCCGGGTCCAGCTCTCCGCGGAGGGTCGCTACCCGGAGATCCTGCGCCTCGCCGGTCACCTCGTCCGGCCCGGCACCGGCCTGGTCCTGGAGAGCGTCCGGCTGAGGCCGGGGGCGGCCGGCCTCGCTCTGGATCTCAGCGCTTTCAGCCTGACGGAGCGGCCGTGACGGCGGTGGCCCGGGGGTTGCGGCTCCTGGCGGCGGCGGGCGCGCTTGTCCTGGTCCTCGTGGTTTTGAGTCGGGGCTCGGGGCCCGTGGGGCTTCCGTCCCCACCCTCCCCCCGCGCATCCTCTCCGGACACGAGCCCCGCCGCCCGGGAGCCCGAGGAAGCCGGCCCGGCCGCCAGTCGGGACATCTTTCGCTACGCCGACCAGCCGGCCCCCGCGAGCACCCACCGCCCGGCGGCCGCTGCGCGGCCGCCCACCCCGGTCCCCTCCGAAGCGGCCGTGCGCTTGGTCGGCATTCTGCAAAAGGGCGGGGCCTTGCAAGCCGTGCTCGCGCTCTCCGGCGAGGTGACGCTGGCCAGGGTCGGCGAGCGCGTCGGAGGGCACGTGGTCCTTTCTATCGACGAGGAGTCCGGCGTTCGCCTCCGCGATCCCGAGGGCCAAGAGGTCACTCTCCCCCCGCCCGATTGAGTGTTCCCGCGGACACGCCCGCGTCCGCGTCCGGCCACGACCGCGCCCCGCTCGAGCGGCAACTGCTTGCCCATCAAGGTGCGGAGGCTTGGCACGCCCCTCGCCTTCCTAGCCGGCGGGAGGTGGGCAATGGAAGTCGGGGTCGAGCTGCTGTCAGGGGCGCTGGGCTGTGCGTTGGCCGCCGGGCTGACGTGGGCCGTCATGGAGGGCATCTTCGCCCTCACCTTCGGGCGCTGGCGGTGAACGCGCCCCGCCTCTAGGGCAGCGTCGAGTCCACGGCCCCCCGCCCTCCGGTGGCCTCGGAATAGTAGGGCCCGAAGTGGTCCCGGATGCGGGCCAGGGCCTGTAAACGGTCGGCCGTGGCGGGGGCGACATCGTCGGCCACCAGAATGAAGGCGTGCCGCAGGAGACGGGGAGCGTGAAGGGCGTCCGGGACGCGCGGGCCCAGGGCCGCAATCACGTCTTCGATTCGGACATCCCGCCGCGTGCCGGTGAAGCTGATGCCCGCTTCCGGCGCGGACGAGAACTTGAAGGACCGGTTGGGACGGAAATTGTCGGGCTCGTCGACGTAGAAGACGGGCGGCACCTCCTCGGGCAGACGCATCCCCATCACATACTGGTCGAGCGCGCTGTACCCCCGGGTGATGTCCACCGTCTCGAAGTGCCCCCCCCCGCGGTCCGCGATCCGGTTTCCCTCTAACACCGAGGCGTCTGAGTTCATGAAGAAGCTCCAGTGGACGAGGGCCCGGCCCAGGAGCGCATTGCTCAGGGCTCCGCCGGCGTCCCGGAAGCGGACCCGGGCCAGCCAGCGGTGCCCGACCTCGTGACCGAGGATCTCGAAGCCGTCCACCTCCAGGTATTGGTCGATGGAATCCATGAAGACGACGCTGGCCAGGCCCCCCGCGCTGCCCCACTGCCCCGTCTCGTCCAGGCCCGTCTCCAGCCCGATGCCTTGGACGTCGTTCTTGACGTTCAGCTCGAACGCGAGCGTACCCGCCACCGGATTGAGGGGGCGCGTGGTGTAGATCACGATCTGCTCGAAGATGTCGGGGTGGCGGGCGAAGAAACGTCGGCTGACGGAGACGAGGTCTAGCTTCTCGGTCTCGCTGAAGCGCTCCGCTAGTGCCCCCGTGCTCCCGGCAGGACGCGCGGCGGAAAGGTCGGCCGGGGTCACGTCCCGGGTCGAGCCGGGGGAGACGCCCACCACGGCCTCGCGGCTCTGCATCTCGCCGTAGACCATCTCCAGGGCCCCTCCCGCGTGGAGGGCGATCTCGAAAGTGTTGTGGTTGATCTGCCCCCCGCCCGGTACCCCCGACCAGAGAAAGACCGCGCGGTCGGCAAGCACCTGGGCCGTGATCGTCCCGCCCCGGGAGGGATCCAGCTCGGCGAGGAAAGCGGCGGCCCGGGGCGGCCCGGCCAGGAAGAGGGCCAGACCCTTCTCGCCCTCCCCGCTATCGGGCGCTCCGAAGGTCAGGCTGCCGTCGGCGTTCACGAAGACTTGGCTGAACGTGGTGCCGAAGAACGGGAAAGGAAAGGGAAGGCCCACGGCGGCCGACCCGCCGGTGACGATGCCCAGGGGTGTTCCCCCGGAATCTAGCGGGAGGCTCAAGGGGACGACGTCGTAGCCCCCCCCGCGGTTGGGCGCGAAGCGCAGAGCGGCGGCATCGAGATCAAACGGGTTCCGCCGCACGACCAGATCCCCGCCGTCCTGCAGCAGGGCCACGTTGTCGATATCGCGGTCCAGAGCCGAGCTCGCGCTCGTCGACGGTGGGCTGCTTTGCTGCCAGTAGCGGTGGAGCACGGCGAGGTTGCGGGCCCCTTGGACTTCGGTGCCGCAGGGCAGAGCCGCCGTGGCCAGAGGCGCGGCCGGGCCGGGGGGGCTGGGAGACGGGGAACAGGCCGCGGCGCCGAGGGCGAGGGAAAGGGCGAAGCGTCGCACAGGGCCATTCTTCAGAGCCGGCGTCCGGGACACGCCGTTCATGCTTCCCGCGGCGTCCACCAAAAATCGGCGGGAGTCTCGTCGCTCCCCGTGCTCTTGCCTCATGTGGGCGAGTCCGGATGCCACGGTACCACGAACCGACGCCGAGCCGTCCCATAGTCCGACAACCTCGGCTCGGTCGCCACCGATGGCCCCGGGGACAAAGTTCCAGGGTCGCTTGCCTGCTCGGGGAAGCGCGAGCCGCCCTGGGTCGGGGGGTAGTGGGCATAATTCATTGACAGCACGGTCTTTCTGGGTTGGCTAATAAAACCGCTTGCCACCCCCCGATCTTCCCGCTACCGTGGAAGGTGCACCCCGGGATCACTCGGCCGCGGGCCGGCTCGCGGGAGCGACGGCGGGAGAACGCCCGAGCCCTGGGGGGTGCGGAGGGGTCGATGACCCGACATTGGGCGGTCGTGATGGCCTTGGCTCTGGTGAGCCAACCGGCATTGGCCAAGGACTCGCACGGCGGGGGCGGTGGCCACAGCGGGGGCGGTGGCGGCAGCCAAGGCGGGGGTGGCGGCCACAGTGGGGGTGGTGGCCACAGCGGGGGAAGCGGCCACAGCCGAGGCGGGGGTTCTTCCGGTGGCTCCCACTCCTTCTCCAACGGCGGCTACTCCTCGGCGTCCGGCCACGTCAGCGGCTACCGCTCGGGGTCGACCTCTTCTTCACGGTCAGGCCTGGGGCTAGCCGAGCGGCGCCACCCTCCGGCCGGCACGGGAAGGGGCCGGTATCCCTACCGCTACCCGTACTACGGCGGCTACTACGGGGGGTACTACGGCGCGCCCTTCTATGGGTCCCTCTACTTCGGGTGGCCTTACTACTACGATCCGTTCTACAACCCCTTCTACTACGGCGTCTCCCCCGGGTATTACCCTCCCTCATCTGACTTCGGGTATCGCTCCGAGGATCCCGGCCCGGGGATGCCGGACGAGGGCAGCGTCGATCGCGGTCGCTACGACGACCGGGACCGTGAGCCGGCGGTGGAAGACACCGACTCCGGTGAGCTTCTCATCAGGGCATGGCCCCGCGATGCGACCGTCTACGTGGACGGCCAGTTCCAGGGGACGGCCCGTGAGATCACTTTTCTCCATCTTCGCCCCGGCCGCCACACGATCGAGGTCGTGCGGCCGGGCTTCCGCCCCGAGGAGCGCGAAGTCGAGATCAGCAGGGGTGAGTCCCGCCAGCTGGCGGTGACCTTGCAGCGCCCCTAGAACCTCCTCCAGGGCCCTCCTTACGCAGCCCGCCCGTGCCCCGCGTCGGGCACCGGGGAGGCGCGTGCGTTGACGGGTCTCTCGGCTGCGTGCTAAATTTCCGCACCACCCGCGCTCGCGAAGGCGAGCGCAAGTCCATGGCCAAGAGGGAAAGATTCGGGAAGCTCGTCCTCCTCGAGGAGACCGACAGCACCGGTCTCGGTCCCGAGTACCGTGCGGCCAAGCTGGGCCCGGCAGGCCTTGAAAAGCTTGTCACCATTCTTCGCCTCAAGCCCGCCATCTCCGGGAACGTGGAGACGGCGCGGAGCCTGATGGACCAGGCGAAATTGGCGGCCCAGCTCCAGAACCCCAACATCCTCAGGATCTTCGGCATCGGGAAAGTAGACCAGACCTACTACATCTCCTACGAGTTCATCGAGGGCAGGAGCCTGCGTGCCATCTTGGAGCGCTGCCGTCAGGAGGCCTACCCCTTCTCGGTGGAGCATGCCCTCCTGATCGCGAGCAAGGTCTGTTCGGCGTTGGAAGGGGCCCAGGCCCGCCGGCTGGAGTCCGGCGACCGATACTTTCACGGCCTCCTGAACCCTGGGAGCATCCTCGTGTCCTATGAGGGAGAGGTCCGGGTCAAGGGGTTCGGCTACTGGCCGAGCCGCCTCCGCGACGCCCTCCCGGAGGAGACCCTGGCCTATCTCGCCCCGGAGCAAGCAGCCGGGGGTACCGGGGATGGCCGATCGGACGTCTATTCTCTGGGGGCGGTGCTCTTTGAGATGCTCACCGGACAATCCCCGGCGGGGGCGGACCTGGCCGCCCGCATCCCCTCCGCCAAGCTCCTGAGCCCGTCGGGGGAGGACGACTCCTTGACCCCGCCCCTGATCGAGATCCTACAAAAAGCCCTGGGCCCAGAGGCGTCCTCGCGCTACCCCGAGGTGCAAGAGATGAGGAAGGCCATCGACGCCCTCCTCTTCTCGGGCGATTTCACCCCCACGACCTTCAACCTCGCCTTCTTCATGCACTCCCTCTATCGGGACGATATCGAGACGGAGGCCAAGGCGGTCCAGGAGGACCGGGAGGCCAGCTACCTTGAATTTTTGGCTGAGGAGGCCAAGCCCGCCCCCCGATCCGTCGCGCCCGAGCCGCCCGCGGTCCGAACGGAGAGCGTCGAGGCCCGGGCACCGGCCGCGCCGCGGGCCGAAGCCAACCCGCACCCGGAGCCGGTCACCGCCCCTCCTCCGGCCGCGCCCGCTCCCCTCGAGGTCAGTCCCGGGTACAGCCCCAAGGAGGCGGCCGCCGGCTTCACGTTCCACAAGGGAGCGAGTCGGAGCCAGACTCCGCTCGTCGTAGGCGCGGCCGCCATCCTCCTGATCGCGGGTGTCGGTTACTACTTCCTGTCTCGCACGACCCCCCCGCCCCCCGTTCAGGCTCCCCCCACGCTCAGCGCGGAGGCGCTGGCGGGCGAGAAGCGGGTGAAGGACCTGGAGGACAAGCTGGCCGCCATCGAGGCGGAGAGGGTCGCGGCCGAGGCCAAGGCCGCGGAGGAGGCGAAGAAGAAGTTGGAGGCGCAGGCAAAGGCGCGCGGCCAGGCCGTGGACCCGGCCGCCCTCCAGCAGGCACAGGATGACGCGCGGAAGCAGGCCAAGGCCGAACAGGAGGCCAAGCAGCGGGAGGAGCTCCGGATCCTGGCCGAGCAGAGGAAGGCCGAGGAAGCTCGCTTGGCCGAGGAGAGGCGCAAGGCCGAGGAGCTGGCCCGGGCGGAGCAGGCGCGAGCCGCCGAGCAGACACCGCCGCCGACGCTTCCGGCCGCGACTCCGGAGCCCACGCCCGCCCCCATCCGCGCGGGGACCCTCGTCAACCTCAACGATCCCGGAGTGATCGCGCCCGTGGTGGAGAAGACCCCGCTTCTTCAATATCCGCCCATCGCCCTGCGCCAGCGCGTGGAGGGCACCGTAGAGCTGAACGTCTTCGTGGACGAGAGAGGAAACGTCGGCGACGCCCAGGTCGTCCAGGCCGCGGGCGGAAAGGCGGGACTGAACGAGGCCGCGGTCGAGAACGTCAAGCGGCGACACTACCGCCCCGCCACCAAGGACGGCGTCCCCGTGAAGGTGTGGATGTCCGTCCGGGTCAGGTTCGAGCTTCCCAAGTAGCCGGGATCGGTTCCCGGGCCGGCAGAGGGTGAGCATGCGCGCTTCAGGGGACCGAGGTCGGCGCGGCGCCCTGCTGCTGGTCCTCGCCCTTGGCCGGGCGGGCGGGGCTCTGGCCCAGGGCCCTTCCCCGGAGGAGGCGCGCCGGGCCCCCCTCGTCGGTCTGACCGGCATGCGGTTGGTGGTGGAGGCTCCGGATGCCCAGGCCCAGAAAGCCGGGCTCACCGCCGAGACCATTCGGGCCGCCGTCGAAGGGCGCCTGCGCCAAGGGGGGATCCCGTTGGTCGACGACCCCAAGGGTCGGCTGAGCCCGCCCGGGTTTCCCTCCCTGCACGTGGGCGTGAAGGTCGAGCCTCTGAAGGCGGGCGGCCCCGTCTACGCCACCAGCTTGAACCTCCGGCAGGCCGCCTCCCTGGTCCGCAAGCCCGCGATCATCGTCAACGCTTCCACTTGGCACACGGGCAGCGTGGGCAGGGGCGGCCCGCAACTGGTGCTGGAGGCGTTGGGCCGGCATTGCGACGAGTTCGTCCGGGACTACCAGGGCGCCAACGGGGGCGAGCACAAGAAGTGAAGGGGCCGGTCCGCACTCCATTGGCCGCGGCCACCGAGCGCGGGGAGGGCGGGTCCGGCGCCCCCTCCCAAAGCAAAGGGGGTGCGGCTTCGCACCCCCTCTTGCGTCCGCTGCCCGGGTTGGGCGTGACGCCCGCCCCGGGCAGCCCGTTGTTTTTCTAGCGGCCCTTAGTACATTCCGCCGCCGTGCGGCATACCGCCGCCGGGGGCCTTCTCTTCCTTGTCCTCCGGGATCTCGGAAACGAGGGCCTCGGTGGTAAGCAGGAGGGAAGCGATGGATGCCGCGTTTTGCAGCGCGGACCGGACGACCTTGGTGGGATCGATGACGCCCGCCTCGACCAGGTTCTCGTAGTCATCGGTCAGGGCGTTGAAGCCTTCCTCCGCCTTCATGTCCCGGACCTTGGCCACCACGACCGCGCCTTCGAACCCGGCGTTACCCGCGATCTGGCGGAGGGGCTCCTCGAGCGAGCGGCGGATGATGTTGACGCCCACCGCCTCGTCGCCTTCGGCCTTGATGGCCTCGACCGCCTTCACGGAGCGGAGCAGGGCCACGCCGCCTCCGGGCACGATGCCTTCCTCGACCGCGGCCTTGGTGGCGTGCATGGCGTCCTCCACCCGGGCCTTCTTCTCCTTCATCTCCGTCTCCGTGGCCGCCCCCACCTTGATGACCGCCACTCCGCCCACCAGCTTGGCCAGGCGCTCCTGCAGCTTTTCGCGGTCGTAGTCGGAGGTGGTCTCATCGATCTGGGTTCGGATCTGCTTGACCCGGCCCTCGATGTCCTTGGGCTTGCCCCCTCCCTCGACGATGGTGGTGTTGTCCTTGTCGATGGTGATCTTCTTGGCCCGGCCGAGGTCGTCCAGCTTGACGTTCTCGAGTTTGATGCCGAGGTCCTCGGTGATGGCCTTGCCTCCGGTGAGGATCGCGATGTCTTCCAGCATGGCCTTGCGCCGGTCACCGTAGCCCGGGGCCTTGACGGCGGCCACGTGCAGGGTCCCGCGGAGCTTGTTGACCACGAGGGTGGCCAGAGCCTCGCCCTCGATGTCCTCCGCGATGATGACGAGGGGCTTGCCGAGCTTGGCCACGTGCTCGAGCACGGGCAGGAGGTCCTTCATGCTCGAGATCTTCTTCTCGTGGATGAGCACGAGAGCGCTCTCCAGCACCGCTTCCATGCGCTCGGGGTCGGTTACGAAGTAGGGGGAGAGGTAGCCGCGGTCGAACTGCATCCCCTCCACCACCTCCAGCGAGGTCTCGAGGGTCTTGGCCTCCTCGACCGTGATCACCCCGTCCTTGCCCACCTTCTCCATGGCCTCGGCGATGATGCCGCCGATGGTGTGGTCGTTGTTGGCGGAGATGGTGCCTACCTGGGCGATCATCTTGCCCTTGACCGGCTTGCTCAGCTTCTTCAACTCCTCCACCACCACGGCCACCGCTCTCTCGATCCCGCGCTTCAAGGCCATGGGGTTGGCTCCCGCGGTCACGTTCTTCGAGCCTTCGCGGTAGATGGCCTGGGCGAGAACGGTAGCGGTGGTGGTTCCGTCGCCGGCCACGTCGCTGGTCTTGCTCGCGACCTCGCGCACCATCTGCGCGCCCATGTTCTCGAGCGGCTCTTTGAGGTCGATCTCCTTGGCCACCGTCACTCCGTCCTTGGTGATGACGGGGGAGCCAAACTTCTTGTCGAGGACGACATTGCGGCCCTTGGGGCCGAGAGTCACCTTGACGGCGTCCGCGAGTCGGTTGACGCCGCGAAGGATCGCCTGCCGCGACTCGTCGCCGTAAGTAATCTGTTTCGCCATGTAACGGGATCTCCTATGTCTTGACTGTCTAACCTAACCGCGTCGCCCAAGGGCGCCGGTATCGCAAACCGCGCAGCCTATCGGGATTCACTTCCACGGGCGCGCGGGAATAAGAAAGGGATGGGACCGTCCACTACCCGAGGCGGGCCAGAACCTCATCCTCCCGGAGGATGAGCACTTCCTCCCCGTCGATCTTGATGTCCGTGCCCGAATACTTCCCGAAAAGAATCTTGTCGCCGACCTTCACGTCGAGGGGGAGCTTGGTGCCGTTCTCCAGGATCTTACCGTTGCCGACGGCGAGCACCTCGCCCTCCTGCGGCTTTTCCTTGGCGGTGTCGGGAATGATGATCCCGCCCTTGACCGTCTCTTTCTCTTCGATCCGGCGCACGAGCAGTCGGTCGTGAAGCGGTTGAACTTTCAGGGTCATGCGTATGTCTCCTTTCTAGAACTATTTGGGGGGAGGAATTGGCACTCACCCCCGACGATCGCCAGTATAGACCTCCCTCTGGCGCTCTGTCAAGGTGAGTGCTAGGGGCCCTTTCGCGGGTCCCGAAAACTTGTCTAGAGGAGCTTGTACTCCTCGATCTTCTTGCCCAGCGTGTTCCGGTGGATCCGCAGGTCCTTGGCGGCCCGGGAGAGGTTGCCCCGATGCCGCTGCAGAACCCGGGCGATGAATCTCTTCTCGAATTCCCGGCGCGCGTCGACGAAGAGGATACCTTTATCGATCATTTCGGAGACGAGTGATTCCAATTGCTGCTTCACCGGATACCGCTCCCTCTTTCTCGGCCCCGAGACCTCGGAGCCGAGGACCATCGATTCCAGCCGAACTTCAGAAGACCCCGAAGATGCCCCCGCTTCACCCAGGGCGCCGTGACCCTGATCACCGCAGACTCTCCTCGGGGCCCGTCAGTCGCTGCCAAGCCTCCATGTAGGTGTGGCGAGTGCGGGCCACCACCTCCGGCGGTAGCTCCGGTCCTGGCGGTCTCTTGTCCCATCCTCTCGAGTCGAGATAGTCGCGCACGAACTGCTTGTCGAAGCTGGGCTGGGGCCGACCCGGTGCGTAGCCGGCCTTGGGCCAGAAGCGCGAGGAGTCGGGCGTCAGAGCCTCGTCGATCCACACCAGAGCCCCGTCGCGCACGCCGAACTCGAACTTGGTGTCGGCCAGCAAAATGCCCCGCGCCTCCGCGTGCGCGCACGCACGCCGGTAGAGGGCGAGGCTCGCCGCCCGCGCCTCCTGCGCCCGCGCCGCACCGACCATGCTCTCCATGACCGCAAACGAAATGTTCTCGTCGTGCCCGGTCTGCGCCTTGGTGGCGGGGGTGAAGATGGGCGGATCCAGCCGCTCCGACTCCTGGAGGCCGGCGGGCAGGGGTATTCCGCAGACCGCCCCCGTGGCTCGATAGTCCTTCCAACCCGAGCCCGTGAGGTAGCCCCGGACCACGCACTCCACGGGCAAGGGGTCGGTCTTCCGCACCACCATGGACCGCCCCTCCAGCTGCTCGCGATAGGGGGCGAGCTCCGCGCCGTAGCCCTCCACTTCGGCCGTGAGCACGTGGTGCCCGACCACGTCTCCTAGGAGACGAAACCAGAAAAGCGAGAGCTTTGTGAGCACCACGCCCTTGCCCGGGATGCCCGTGGGGAGGACGACGTCGAAGGCGCTCAAGCGATCGGTGGCGACCATCAGGAGGCGGTCCCCGAGATCGTAGACATCCCGGAC
>DATMQU010000375.1:0-3326 GCA_035566715.1 Vicinamibacteria bacterium | reverse complement strand
GCACGTGGAGGGCGCAAACCCCCTGCCGCGGCGGCGCGTGCCGCTTGCGTCGGGGCGCCCAGTGAAACGTGAATCGCACGAGTCCGAGGCCCGGGCTAAATGCTAAACCCGGGCCGAGACTCAGAGGACGCGAAGACCGATGGGCACCTGCCATCACATCACTCTGAAGTGCCTTCAGGGGGCCCTCACTTCGCCCAAAGGACCGGCTGCCGGATAAAGAAGTTCCTAATGACTTCGTCAACGGTCGAGTCGGCCTTCAGGGTCTTCCACAGCTCTACGTACGGCGGCTCCCGAAAGGCCAGGCCCGCGAAGAGCAGGCTCGTCTGACGCATGGGCCACTCCGTGTCATACATGACGTCGGGAGCGAACGGCCAGCCCTTGCGGTCGCGGATGTAAGGCACCATGAACGCCATAGCTCGACGCATGCCCCGCCCGTCGGAAAGCTCGAAACTCCAGAGGTCGTCCTCCGGCAGCGACAACAGCTGGGCAATGACCGCCAACGCCTCCAGGTTGAAGAGGGAATAGGAGTACGGTTTCGTGCGCCGCGTCTCCAGAGGGAAGCTTCCATCGGCACCCATCTGGCTCGGCAGCAGGACTGTCTTGAAGCGGCTGCGACAGTAGGCGGTCAACTCCTGGTTGTTCGTCAGGCTGGCGAAGGCTGCCACCTGCAGGACCCAGCAGGTGCCATGGTTGTTCTTGGCCTCACGCTCCTCGATCCCGTTCGTACTCGTGGTAAGCCAGCGGAGGTAATCCGAGAACCACTGGCGGACGCCCTCGTGCTCAGCCCTCGACAGTCCGGGCGCGCCCACCAGCGTCTCGGCCGCGCGAGTGACCTCAACCAGGTGGATCGTGTCTATGATCCCGGTCCCACGCCCGTTGACCCGGCCGTGAATCGCTTGCGCGTAGCGGAGGTGGGGACTCATGCGGGTGGTTTCCTCCAGGAACCACGCGCGGAGGTGACGGGCGGCATGGGTCGCGTAGCGAGGGTCCGCCGTCAACTTCCAGGCCGCGGCCAGGGTGGGGACCTGGACGCTCAGGCGCATGAGCGCGCGGCGGTGATCAACGAAATTGTGCGGGTTCGAGAGGCCGTCGCGTTGAATATAAGGGCCGTCAGGATGCTCGGGGTCCGGCCACCAATAGTCTCCCTCAGAGAAGAAGTCGTGGACTCCGCCGGCGCTTCGCGGGGATCTGGAGGCCGTCACTGTCTCCGGCAGCTCGGTGAGATACGCGTTGGCGGCCTTCCGGACCCGCTCGCTCTCGAAAGCCGAGAGATCGAAGGGTCGTTCTCCCGCGCCCGGGCCGGCCAACGCGACTGCAACAATGGGAGTAAGGAGGAGCGGGGCCAAGCAGATCTCTCTAACTAAGGGTCATTGTTGGGGCTGGAGCGCGCGCCCGCCCTACTCCGGATGGCAGTACTCTCCCGCTGCCGGGAGGGCATTCTTCTCGACCCACCAGGGGTGGATTTCCGCCACCAGGCGTCCCTCCTTTATGGCTGGGTCGGTGGCGGTTAAGGCTTTGGCGTCCTCGAGCGAGGGAACCTGGAACAGAAAGATTCCGCGCAAGTCCCCGTCGTCTCCGAGGGGCCCGGCTACGATCAACTTCTTCGCACGCCACATGGCGCGAATATTTGCCAGGTGGGCCTCCTGCAATGCGGATGCGCCCTGAGACTCGGTCCAGAATGGCCCTTTTCTGAGAAAGGCGATGTAGACGGTGGTCATCCGATCGGAACCTCGGGACTCCATGGTGTGAGCCGGTGCCAAGCTCGACGCAAGGGCGAACACGGCGGCCAGGCCGCCTCGGCCAATCCTCATCCACGGCCTCCGGCGGAAGCCGGAGCCGGCCCGCGGCCAAACTTCTGGGTTGCATAACCCACAATGGCGCCCGCGAGGCTGCCCGGAAGCATGATCTCCAGGTAGTAGTGCCTCTTTGTAAGGGCGTCCGGCTGGGAGGCGACCCAATAGGCGAAGAGAAGGCCCAAGACAAGGCCGAAAGCAATGCCCAGTGGTACTGATCGTACCTTGCGGGCGAAAAAGCCCGCCGCGAGACCGACGACGAGCCCTTTGACCGTCGAGCCGACTACGATCAGGGCGATTTCGGGAGCGACTTCAGGCGCGGAGACGAGCGCGGTCAGGCCATCGAAAACGCCCAGCAGCGCACCAACGATGACGCCGAGCAAGGGTTTGTTCACCTTCCATCCTCCTTACAGAGTATGCTTCAGTCTCTTCTTACGTTTCGCCTGCGTTCTCTTTACGACTCGAGAAGGAACGGCTGGAGCCAACCCCGGAAATGGTCATGACGGTATGCATATTTCGTCCTGGAAGTTCTCGCTTCAATGATAGGTCGGCTCCGCTGGTGATGTCAGTCACATAATTGGCTTGGGAACGCTAGTACTAGTAGAAGACAGTGATACGGTAGGACAAGATAGTAGTCGCTGGTCAGAGCCTCCGAACAGGTATCTTCCTTGACACTGAAAACTACGGGCTGCCGGCATCGGCAACCCGGACCTCAACGTATCCGGCAAGGCGACAAAAACTCAGGGGTGTCTCTGGGTCTTCCTCCGCCCAGAGAGCGACCCGGCATCCATCTTGGGACGACCGCATGTGCAAAAAGGAGACCGATGACTAGGAACGAGTCGGGCTTCACTTTGATCGAGCTCTTGATCGTTGTTGCGATCATCGGGATCATCGCGGCGATCGCCATACCCAGCCTCCTTCGCGCGCGCGTGTCCGCCAACGAGGCCGCGACCGTCGGCGATATGCGGACGCTCATCTCCGGCCAGGCAGCCTACCAATCATCCAACTCTGGCTTTTACGACGGCGACTTGACGTGTCTCGTGGCGCCCGGGAACGGCGCCTGCATCCCGTCCTACCCGACCAATGCGCCGACGTTCATTGACAGCCAGATCGCCTCCTTGACCGCCAAGTCAGGTTACAGCCGAAGCTGGCTCCCAGGACTCGTGCTGGCTCCCCTGCCCGCGTATGCTTCGCCTACCAGCATTGGCGCTTACGTCTACGTCGCCACTCCGGTGAGCATTGGCCAGACGGGCGTTCGGGGCTTTGGCGCTGATTTCTCGGGTCTCATCTGCTACACGCCATCGGGCGCGGCGGTAGGGGTGACGCCCGACCCCGGGCTAGACATCAATACCTGCACGCCCCTCCAGTAGACATCGCCCCAACCCGATCCCAGGGTGGGCACACCGGGCGAGCCTCCGTCCGCGCCGACGGAGGGCACGTTTAGTTCTGCCGGAGGTTGGCGCGCAGACCCCCACAATGCCAGAGGTCTCGATCCTTAGGTTCTTAGAAGGGTCTAGGAATCAATGTCTTAGC
>DATMQU010000374.1:0-2590 GCA_035566715.1 Vicinamibacteria bacterium | reverse complement strand
GAATCGTCGGCTAGCTCCCCGAGAGAAAGGAACGGCATGCGAAAGCCCTTGCTGGCGATGGCGGCTGTCTTGTGCTCGGCGCTCCCCGTGCGGGGGCAGGACGCTCCCCGCGCCGAGCTCTTCGCCGGCTACTCGTTCGTGCGCAGCGATTCGCGCAGCCTGAACGGTTGGAACGCCTCGCTGGCGGTCGGCGTCGCGGGGTCGCTGTCCCTGGTGGCGGACGCGAGCGGCCACTACGGAAGTGCGGGCCGCCGCGACCTCAGCCTCATGGCCGGGCCCGGCCTCGCCTTCCTGCGCGGGGGCCCGGTCGTGGTCTTTGTCCACGCTCTGGCCGGCCTCCATCGCGAGAGCGTGAACATCCAGGTCTTCGACGTCTCCATTTCCGAGAACGACAACCGATTCGGCCTCCTGTTGGGAGGGGGAGTCGACATGCGGGCGGGCGGGAAGTGGGCGGTCCGCCTCCAAGGCGACTACGAGTGGAGCCGCGCGCAGGGGACGAGCGTGACGGGGACGCGGCTCTCCGCGGGCGTGGTCTACCGGCTGGGCGGCACCTAGGCCTCCGGGGGCCACGCCCGGCCCGCCCGGTGACGCATTGACCGACCCCCTGGGTTCTGGCTAATATCCTTGTCAATGCAAGTATTGCCAGAGCAAGAGCCCATCGGCCTCCTGGTGGCGGCGACGCGACGCCGGATCAAGCAAGCGGTGGGGCGCCGCGTGCGCCCCCACGGGTTGAGCGCGCAGCAGTTCGGGCTGCTGGTGGCCATCGTCGAAGGCGAGGGCCTGTCCCTGCGCGGGCTGGCTGAGCGCCTGCGAACGGACCAGCCCACTGCGTCCCGCATCGCGACCACGCTCATACGGAAAAAGTTGGTGCGAGAGGAAGGAGATCCCCGGGACCGGCGCCGCCGCTGTCTGCGCCTCACCGGCCCCGGCCGCGCCCTGGCCGCGCGCGTCTATCCCCTGGTTCTGGAGCTCAGGGGCGCGATCGTCGGGGGCATGAGCCCCGCGGAGCGGGGCGCCCTCCGCAACGGCCTCCACAAGATCCTCCAAAACATGGACCGCTTCGAAAAGGGGGGGGCCGGGCTCCGGGCCGTCTCCGCGGGCAGGGAGAGATGAGGGCGCGGGGTACGGCCGCGCTCCTCGCCCTGGCCCTCCTCACCCCGGCCTGCGGGCGGGGTCGCGCCGACGCTCCCCGGCAGGCCGCGGTTCCGGTGGTGGCGGCGGCGGCCCTGCGCAAGGACGTGCCCGTGCAGCTCCGGACGATCGGCGCCGTCGAGCCCCTGGCCACGGTGGCGGTGAAGCCCCAGGTGGGGGGGATCATCACGATCGTCCACTTCCAGGAGGGGAGCTACGTGGGCGAGGGCGAGCTCCTCTTCACGATCGATCCCCGACCGTACGAGGCCGCCCTCCAGCAGGCGGAGGCCACCCTGGCCAAGGACGAGGCCAGCACCCGCAACGCGCAGGTCGAGGCCCAGCGCGGAGAGTCCCTCTTCGCCCAGGGGATCCTCTCCAAGGAGAACTACGACCAGCTCCGCTTCTCCGCGCAGTCCTTCGAGGCCGCGGTCCGCGCGGACCGGGCCGCACTCGATCGGGCCCGCCTGGACCTCGAGTACTGCTCGATCCGCTCCCCGATCGTGGGGCGGACGGGAAGCCTTCTCCTCCACCAGGGGAACTTCGTGAAGGCCATCGACGGCGGGCCGCTCGTGATCATCAACCGGACCGACCCCGTCTACGTGTCCTTCTCCATCCCGGAGCAGCGGCTGGCGGAGGTGAGGGCGGCCCGCCTCTCGGGTCGACTGGCCGTCGACGCCCTCATCACGGGCGAGGAGTCGCGTCCCCTCCGCGGGGAGCTCTCCTTCCTGGACAACGCGGTCGACCGGGGCACGGGGACGATCAAGCTCAAGGGCACCTTCCCCAACAAGGAAAAGCGCCTCTGGCCGGGCCAGTTCGTGAACACGCGGCTGACCCTGGGCACGAAGGCGGGCGCGGTCGTCGTCCCCACCCCCGCGGTCCAGACCGGGCAGGCGGGGACCTTCATCTTCCTCGTCAAGCCCGACCTCACGGTAGAGGCCCGGCCGGTGGTGGTGGAGCCGGGCAGCGGCGAGGAGGAGACGGTCGTGACCAGGGGGCTGGAGGGCGGGGAGCAGGTGGTCACGGACGGCCAGCTGCGGCTCGTGCCGGGAGCCAAGGTCGAGCTGAAGCCGGCTCCCGTGGCCCCCGCGCCGGGAGGGGGGGAAGCCAAGTCGTGAACATCGCCGAGCTCTTCATTCGCCGTCCCATCGCCACCACCCTGGTCATGGCCGCGATCCTCATCTTCGGCTTCGCCGGCTATCGCCTCCTGCCCATGAGCGACCTGCCCAACGTGGACTTCCCGACCCTGCTCGTGATCGCCAACCTTCCCGGCGCGAATCCGGAGACCATGGCCTCCGCCGTGGCCACCCCCCTGGAGCGCCAGTTCTCAACCATCGCGGGCCTCGACAACATGAGCTCGGTGAACGCACTCGAGGTCACCTCGATCACCCTTCAGTTCAACCTCTCCCGGAGCATCGACGCCGCCGCCCAGGACGTTCAGGCCGCCATCGCCAAATCCGCC
>DATMQU010000373.1:0-2664 GCA_035566715.1 Vicinamibacteria bacterium | reverse complement strand
CTTCACGATGTTCTCGGGATCGAAGTAGGCGGGGTTCTTGGCGAAGGAGGCCCCCGCGGAGTGCTCGATGCCCTGATCCACGGGGAGGATGGACACATAGCCCGTCCCCGCCAGACGGCCGTGGGCGAGGAGCTGCTGGAGGCTGCGCAGCACGGGGGTAGGGCGGTCGGAGCCGCCGTGGATCCGGCTGACGAAGTCCGGGCCCGGGAGGTGGAGGGCGTCCCGGGCGACGCCCTGGCAGCGGTGCTCGAGCAGGAAGCGCGCGTCCGCACCCAGCAGGTCTTCGATGGCCTTGATCGTGCTCATATCCGCCTCCTTCGTCAGTTCAGCCGCGCCGCTCTCCGCCTCAGGTCGACGAGCTGGTCCCGGACCTCGGATGCCTCGGGCGCCCGGGGGACGAGGGTCAGGAAGGCCTCCAGGTCCCGCACGGCCAGGCCGTAGCAGTCGAGGGCCGCGTAGAGCACGCCGCGATCCCGCACGTCCTCCGCGCTGTCGGGGTTGACCGTGAGGAGGAGCTCCACCGCGCCCAGGGCGCGGGGGTGGTCCCCCTGTTTGAAATAGATGGTCTTGAGGTTCCGAAGCGTCCGCTCCAGGATGTCCTTCCGGCCGCAGGGGGCAAGCATGCTGGCCTCCATCTTCAAGCGGCCGCCGAAGATGCGGTCCAGGCGCTGCTGGCAGTCGGTCTCGGAGAGCAGGGCCCCCGCGTAGAAGGGGTCGATCAGGATCGCATGCGGCCCCGCCCGCACGCGGACAATGAAGTGGCCGGGCATGCCCACCCCCTCGACCCGGAGCCCGGCCCGCCGAGCTACCTCCATATAGACGGTGGAGAGCGAGATCGGGATCCCCATGCGCCGGTCCAGAACCTCGTTGAGGTAGCTGTTGCGAGGGTCGTAGTACTCCTCGGCGTTACCGTGGAAACCCTCCTCTTGGAAGAGATAGCGGTTGAGGGCCATCACCGCCCGTTCCGGCCGCGGCTCGTCGGCCAGCCGCTCTCGAAGCGCGGAGCCCATGGCCTCCAATCGGGTCAGGTAAGCCGGCACGTCCAGTTCCGGATACTCTTCGCACGCTATGAGCAGGGAGGCTTCCGCGAGGTCCACGGCCGCGTCAGGCCGGGAGAGGATGTCGCGGAACTGGCGGCGCGAGGTGGACTCCGTCAATCAAAAGCCCTCTGGGGTCTGCAGTATATCACCCGGGCGGGCGGCCTCCCGGAGGGGGGCGGCGGGCCTATAATCCCTCGCGTATGCCCGCGGAGGACACCGAGTATCGCTTCTGTCCGCGCTGCGCGAGCGCCCTGGAGCCGCGGGCGCTGAAGGCGGGGGAGCCCCCGCGGCCCGCCTGCGCGGCTTGCGGCTTCGTGCTCTACCTGAACCCCAAGGTGGCGGCCTGCACCATCTGCACGGTGGAGGGCGGGATCGTGCTCTTGAAGCGGGCCATCGCCCCCGAAAAGGGCAAGTGGGTGTTCCCCGGAGGGTTCGTGGACCGAGGCGAGCCCGTGGCCGCGGCCGCCATCCGCGAGACGCGGGAGGAGGTGAACCTGCGGGTGGCCCTCACCGGAATCCTCGATGTCTACTCGTTCCCTGGCCAGGAGGTGGCGGTGGTGGTCTACGCCGCCGACGTGCTCTCCGGCCGGCTGCAGGCGGGTGACGAGACGGAGGCCGTACGGGCCTTCCCCCCGGAGGAGCTCCCCTGGGACGAACTGGGCTTTGACGCCACGCGCGCCGCCCTTCGCGACTACCTTAGGCGCTTCTACCCCCGAGTCCGCGCCCCCCGGCAACCATGAGCGCGGCCTCCTTCGCGCGGGCCCAGCTCCTGGCCGTTCGCGGGCAGGGGGGAGAGGCGCTCTCCGCCCTGGAAGAGGTCCTGGCCGACGACCCCCGGCACCTGGGGGCGCTGCTCTTGAAGGCGGAGGTGCTCCTGGATGCGAGGGAGGGCGAGGAGGCCACCGCGCTCTGTCGCCAGGCGGTGGGCGCGTGGCCCCGCTCCGCGCAGGCCCACAACGCCCTCGCCCGCTGCCGGCACGCTCTGGGCGACGACGCGGGCGCCCTGGAGTCGGCGGAGGAGGCCCGCCGCCTGCTCGAGGAAGGGGATAACTTCCGGCACGCCGCCCCCGTCTACCTGACACTCGTCTGGTGCCTGCGTGAGGAGCGGCGGTTCAAGGAGGCCCTGGCCATGGCGGAGGAGGGCCTGGCCCGCGTGCCCGACGCCGTTCTCGCGGAGTGGGCGGCGGTGGTGGAGCAGGAGCTGGCCGAAGCGGAGAAAGAGCGGTGCTGAACAGCTTCCCCTTCGTCTTTCCCGTCGACGTCCGCTTTCGCGACCTGGACGCCCAGGGCCACGTCAACAACGCGGTCTACCTGACGTACGTGGAGTCGGCGCGCATCGCCTGGTGGCAGGAGGTCACGGGCCGCCCCTGGGCGGAGACGGGGATGATCCTGGCCCGCACGGAGATCGACTATCGCTCCCCCGCCGTCTACGGAGACCGCCTGGAAGTGGGGTTGCGCTGCGCCTCCCTGGGCCGTTCCTCGTTCGTGATGGAGTTCCGGGTGGAGGAGCGGGGGAGCGGTCGTCTGGTGGCGGAGGGGCGCAAGGTTCTCGTCCACTACGACTACGCGGCCCGCCGCTCAATCCCGCTGCCGCCCGAGCTCAGGGCCAGGATCCGGGCCCGGG
>DATMQU010000372.1:0-2963 GCA_035566715.1 Vicinamibacteria bacterium | reverse complement strand
AGGCGCGAGCCCGTTGACGACCTCCACCGCGCGCTCGAAGGCCGTCGTCCCCAGGGCGCCATCCCAGCCGACGTGGGTATCGCTCAACTGGAACACCCGGAAGGGCGCCGGCCGCTCGCCGTTTTGCCGACCGAGAAGACGGGCCATCTCGGCTCCCTCCGCGCTTGCGGCTAGGTGCGGGGCCATGGTGTAGAGCGCCCCCGCCCCGAGGGAGACGCCTGAGACTGTCAAGAACTTCCGCCGATCCATGGGACTGCCTCCCTGCGGGTCGCTGGCGACTCCGTGCGTGCCACCCGCTTCTGCCCTTCCTAGACTCAGCTCCCTCCTGGTTTATTCCGCGCTTGGTGCCCTGCCGGCCCGTCTGCCCGGGTTTCGTGGGATTGGAATAAGATGGCCTCCCGAGCGGTCCTTTCGGGTGGGACCAGCCGATTCCGAGGAACGGAGTCTCTTGGCGGATCCGGAAGAGCGAGCGCGATTTGAGGAAGTCGTGTTGCCACATATCGATGCCGCCTACAACCTCGCGCGCTGGCTGGTCCGGGGCGACGCCGAGGCCCAAGACCTCGCCCAGGAGGCGATGCTCCGCGCGTACCGCTTTTTCGGGGGTTTCCGGGGCGGGAATGCCCGGGCCTGGCTATTGAAGATCGTGCGCAACACCTGCTATTCGTGGCTCGAAAGCGCGCGCGGCGCCCGGGACGCCACGGAATTCGACGAGGAGGTCCACGGCGTGGCGGAGGTGACTCCCGAGTCCCTCGCGATCGCGGGTGCCAACAGCGAGCGCCTGGCCCGCGCTCTCGACGGGCTGCCCCCAAGGTTCAAGGAAGTGCTTGTGCTGAGGGAGCTCGAGGGCTGTTCGTACAAGGAGATCGCGGAAGTGACGGGTATACCGATTGGTACCGTGATGTCGAGCCTATCGCGGGCCCGGCGCCGGCTCGAGCAGGCCCTGGGCGCCGAAGACGGGAAGGAAGCCCCATGACCTGTGGTCAGGCGCAGTGGCTGCACGGCTACTTTGACGGCGAGCTCGACGCGGCGCGGGCCGCGGATTTCGAGGCCCATCTCGAAGGCTGCGCGGCCTGCGCGCAAGCCCTGGCCGTCCAAAAGGCCCTGCGCGCCGCCCTCGGCGGAGCCGATCTGTACGCCAGGGCGCCCGCTTCGCTTCGGTCCCGCGTCGGGGCCCAGCTTTCAAGCCCCCGCGCCGGCCGGGTCTCTCGGGGACCTTACTGGCGGGGTTTGGCCGCCGCCGCATCGCTGGTGATCGTCCTCGTCGGCGCTTGGCGAACCGTGGCCTGGCGGGCGGACATCGCCGAGCGAGAGGTAGGCAAGCAGGTTCTGGATGCGCATCTGCGCTCGCTCCAGCTGAACCACCTGACCGACGTCGCCTCGACGGACCAGCACACGGTCAAACCCTGGTTCGTGGGGAAGCTGGACTTCGCCCCGCCCGTGGTGGACCTGTCCGCGGAAGGATTCCCGCTCGTCGGTGGACGGCTGGACGCGGTGGGCGGACGCTCCGTTGCCGCTCTGGTCTACAACCGACGGAAGCACGTGGTCAACCTGTTCGTCTGGCCAACCGAGGGGCCCGACACCGCCCCGCGCATGGGCGAGGAGCGGGGCTATACCCGGATCTATTGGACCCGGGGGGGCATGGCCTTCTGCGTCGTCTCCGACGTGGCGGCCTCGGACCTGTCGGAGTTGGCTCGACTGCTCTCGCGATCCTGACCGGGCGCTCCCGTCCTAGGGACGCAGGAAGTCGGCGCCCCAGACCATCTTCGCGCCCAAGTGCCCGGCGACCGCAATGAGCGCCGCCGCCCCGAAGAGCCCGGCCTGGTAGAGTACCAACCAGTGCCGGGACGGGGCGCGGAGCCGTGTCGAGACGACGGCCGCCGCGAGCGCGGCCGTGGCGCCGGCCACCCCGATCCACCGGTGCCATTCGAGCAGGCGGGAGGGCTCGACGAAAGGGGCGGAGGTCAGTGCCCACCCCGCGATCGCGGTGACCACGGCCAGGGCCCCTCCTGCCCGCGCATTGGCCACGCTGACGGCGCGCCAGGACTCGCGACCCGTGAGGATGGCGGCCAGCTCGGCGGCGGCGGCCGCAAGCACGAGCCCGATTGGAAAGTGAAGCACCAGCGGGTGGAGCTTGCCGATGAGCAGCATCTGTTTGTCCCCTTTTGCCGCCGTGACCGGCGGCCGTCCCCTCCCTGTAGACCAGTTGCGGGGCAAGCGTATTCCGCGCAGATTCGAGGATGAGATCCGGATTGTTTGAGGGCACCAGGGGCGCAGACCAGCAACTGGCGTCCGGCTTGTGGCAATTCTGACCAAGCTTGGCGGTAGGCCGCGCGGACGAGAAACCCGCAGGGATGCCTATCCCTTCACCAGCGTGAAGCTGCGGCGGTAGGCGGTGGGTGTCGTCCGGAATCGGCGCCGGAAGTGGTGCCGGAGGGCGGCGGCCGTCTGCAGGCCCACCGCCTGAGCGATCTCGTCCATCGACTCGGTGGTGGTCTCGAGGCGCCGCTGGGCGCTCAGCAGACGTTGGTAGATGAGCCACCGGTGGGGGGTGGTGCCCGTCTGGCGGAGGAAGGACCGGGCGAAAGTCCGCGGCGACATGGCCGCCCGCTCAGCCAGGTCTTTGACCGCCAAGGGCTGGTGAGAGTGCGCCTGCACCCAGTCGAGCAGGCGCGCCAGGCCGCCCGTGGCGTCCCCGCGAATCGCATCCGGCACGTACTGGGACTGGCCTCCGTCCCGATGGGGGGGAACGACCAGGCGCTGCGCCACCCGGTTGGCGACCGCGGCCCCGTAGTCGCGACGGACGATGTGGAGGCAGAGGTCGATGCCCGCGGCGCTGCCGGCCGAGCTCAACACGTTTCCCTCATCGACGTACAGGACGTCCGGCTCGACCCGCACCCGGGGGAAGCGGGAGGCGAGGCGCTCGGCATAGCGCCAATGGGTGGTCACGCGCTTCCCGTCCAGCA